>JAEZUG010000071.1 GCA_023421135.1 Candidatus Cloacimonadota bacterium
GGCGAGGACCCCGGTCGCAGGAATGACGGGATGCGGTGTTGGCTGGGAGACTGAAGACACATATCTGTAGGGGTAGACCAAAGAGTGGCAGGTTGCGTTAGTTTTGGCGTGGCAAACTCCTTTTTGCCACAGAGCACGGAGAGCTCTCTTGTAGGCAGCTCCCCTGCCTCTGCCAATTCGGAGATTGGCAGACCAAGATCGGGAGCGACAGCCACGCAGTTCTGTTCACTGTTCACTCTCTTGTCACTCGTTACTGGTTACTCGTCACTTTCAAAAAGCGACAAGATGTCGCTTCCACTATGTTAACTGTTCACTCTCTTGTCACTTGTCACTGGTCACTCGTCACTTACTGGTCATCCCGCCAGATCGATCTTGCGGCTCTTGAAGCCGTAACCCAGCACGTCGTTCACATCGGTCACGATCATGAAGGCTTTGGGATCAATGTCTTTCACAATGTCCGTGAGTTGCGGAACCTGACGGCGGTTGAGAACGCAGAAGAGCACGTCAATATCCCGCTTGTGATAACCACTCTCGCCTTTGAAGAAAGTCACACCTCTATCCAGCTTGTCAAAGATCTCATCGCGGATCTTATCAACTTCCGGGCTGATGACATAGACGCCCTTGATGAAGGGCAGTCCTTCCGAAGTGAGATCGGTGATCTTGGTGGTAATAAAGAGGTTCACATAGCCCCAGATAATGAGTTTGGGATCCTTAAGCATCAAGCCCACACTAAGGATGATGGCTGTTTCCACCAACCAATAACCCATTCCGATGGATATTCCAGCCTTCTGCTTGATCAAAGCCACTGGAATATCCGTGCCCCCGGTGGAGCCCCGGAAGCGGAAGATGAAACCTATCCCAACTCCTAATAGCACCGAGCCGGCTATGGCAGAAAGATATATATCCTGAGGTGGCAACATGGCATAGATTGACCTGCCATTCTCCAAAACGTGGGTGTATTGGCTTAGATCACGGATGATTCCCAACTTATGAAGAGTGGGAAAAGACAGCAGATCGGTCATAAAGGAAGCTGCCAGCATTCCCCAGAGCGATTTGCCGCCAAAGGACTTACCGATGAAGATGAAGCTGATGACAAACAGAGGGATATTGATCAGAATCATGGTGATGCCGTAGGGAGCACTTGTGTAATGATTGATGATCTGCGCTATACCGGCAACGCCACCGGGGGCGATGTTGTAGGGCAGTAAAAACCAACTGTAACCCAATCCAAAGAAGATTGAGGCAAAGACAATCCCCAGAGACCGGATCAGCTCTCTCTTGATCAGACGTTTGTTCATTTTTGGCATCTTATCGACTCCTTAAGTCTTGACGAATTAAGCACCTGCTTATTCTTGACTCATTGCACTATACAAGGAAGTTACAATGAAAATAGATTTTAGATTAAACGGCATAAAACACAGCGTAATAGTTCTGGAGGATCCTCTCACTATCAAAGAGCTGGTCCATCAAGCCGGGATTGAAAACAAGTATATACTGTCCTATAAATTAAACCATAGCCTTTATGTCAATGATGAATATCTCTTGGAGCATGATACAATGGTGGATGCCATCTCCTGGCAGCACCCCGAAGGCCTGAGGATATATCAGGATTCTGCCATCTTCGTGATGGCCAAAGCGCTCTATAATCTGCTGGGAACTCAGCACAATCTGGTGGTGGAACACTCTGTTGGAGACGGGGTCTTTTGCGAAGTCTTCAATTGTCAGGCCTGGACGGAAGCGGATTGCTCCCGGCTTACCCAGGAAATGCGCGCCATCGTAGAAGCCAATCTGCCCATCGATAAGATCGAGGTTCGCCAGGATGAGGCCATAGATATATTCACTCAAATGGGTAGAAAAGACTTGGTAAAGAATATCAAGTATCACTTTCAACCCAGCGTCTTTATTTACCGTAGCGGAAAGTATTACGATTTATACATTCGTCCTCTGGCAGATCGCACCGGGATGATCGACAAGTTTGAGCTGGTCTATCAGGCTCCGGGCTTTGTTCTAAGGTTTCCTACCGGAAAGGACTTTGAGATTGCCCAGCCTTTTCGTCTGCCCCGCAAGATCTTTACCCTGCATCAGGAGCACGACAAGTGGCTGGATATCCTTAAGGTTCATACCATCAACGATATCAACGTACTAAACGACAATTATGACATCTCTGAATTCATTTTGGTGGAAGAGGCTTTGCATGAAAAGAAGATCGCCGAGATTGCTGCCGATATCGCCGGGAATAAAGCAGTAAAGCTTATCCTGATAGCAGGTCCATCATCCAGCGGCAAGACTACTTTTGCCAAGCGCCTGGGAGTGCAACTACAAGCCTCCAAGGCCAGACCAATCGTGATCGGCATGGACGACTATTTTCACGACAGAGACAAAACCGCCCGTAAAGAAAATGGCGATTATGACTTTGAATCAATCTATGCCATGGATCTGGATTTTCTCAATGAACAGCTCAGTGCCATGCTCAACGGCGAGAGAGTTGATCTGCCGGTTTATGATTTCACCCGGGGTATTCGCCGCAAAGGCAACCGCAGCGTTAAGCTGGGTGAGGACAACGTGATTGTGATGGAGGGTATCCACGGGTTGAATGAGCTCTTAACAGAGTCTATTCCCTCCGACCGGAAAGCCAAGATCTATATAAGTGCTTTGAATCAATTGAATGTGGACAATCACAACCGCATTCCCACCACAGACTGCCGTTTGATCCGCCGGATCGTGCGGGATCATCAGTACAGAGGTTATTCTGCCACGGAGACCATCCATCGCTGGCCGGATGTTCGGGAAGGTGAAGAAAAGAACATCTTCCCCTTCCAGGAGAATGCGAATTATATGTTCAACAGCAGCCTGACCTATGAGCTTGGGGTGCTCCGTAAACACGCCTGGAAATTGCTTTTGAGAGTGCCCTCCATCAGCTCGAGCTACACTGAGGCACAGAGATTACTCAGGCTGCTCAGTCATTGTAATGATATTCCGGATGCGCTGGTGCCTTACAACTCCATTATCCGGGAGTTCACCAGCGGCAGTATCTTCCGCTACTAAAGGACAGGCAGATGAGCAGGATACATATCCTCAGCGAGGACGTTCGCAACAAGATTGCCGCCGGTGAAGTGATCGAACGCCCGGCTTCGGTGGTGAAAGAACTGGTGGAAAACTCTCTGGATGCAGGCGCAACCAGCATCGTAGTGAGTGTGGATAAAGGTGGCAAGGATTATATCCAGGTCACCGATAACGGCATGGGTATGAGCGAAGAAGATGCCATGCTGGCCTTTGAACGGCATTCCACTTCCAAGATCAAGACAGTGGATGATATCATCAGCATCAGTTCTTTGGGTTTCCGGGGGGAAGCTCTGCCCAGCATAGCCTCTGTGAGCAGCTTCTCTTTGGTAACCAGAACCAATGAGGCAGAAATGGCGACCAGAATTGAGTATGCCAATGGACGCCTGATCAATGTGAGCAAGACAGCTTCCAACCCCGGCACAACCATTATTGTGAAGGGACTGTTCAAGAACATCCCGGCCCGGCGGAAGTTTCTGCGCTCAGATACTGCCGAACTGAAACATATTCTGAAGTACTTTCATTATCAATCAATAATCTATCCCAATGTCTCCTTGAAGCTGATCGTGGATGGCAGAGAAAAGCTCAACTATGTGGCAACGACGGATCGGACTGTGCGGATGGCAGACGTCTTTGGTTCAGGATTCTTTTCCGATGATGTGATCCCGGTTTCAAACCAGGCGGGAGAGTATCAGGTGGAAGGCTTCATCTTTGGTTTGGAAGACCGCAGCGACAAGATCCTGGAAGTGCAGTATGTCTTTGTGAATGGACGCTTTATCAACGATCGCACTATCAAGCATGCCATCAAAGCTGCTTACGAACCTTTTATTCTGAAGACCAGAGTCTGGGCCAAGGGAAGCACTCCTCCCTACCTCATTTTCGTGAATGTGCCTCCCGAGATGATAGACGTGAACGTGCATCCCACCAAGCAGGAAGTTCGTTTCCGGGAGTCTCAGCACGTGCATGGCATGGTACTTTCAACTCTGCGGGATGCTCTAAAGGGCTATGAGCAAAGGAAGTTTGATGCCGCCCTACCCAAGTTTGAATCGGCCAGAGAACCCGGACAGGCCAGTTTTGCCGAGCGTGAACTCTTCAAATCCAGCCTGGACATCCCCCGCTACAGCAGCTACAAAAAGGAATTTGGCAATCTCTACCAGCAGGACATCTTCAAAGAACCCGAGCAAGCTCCCTCCCGGCAGACTATTCCGGTCTTTAACCAGGATAAGGCTAATGATTCGGAGCAAATGGATCTCTTGCCAGAGGAACCCAATGACAATGTGAACTTCAATCTTATCCAGCAGAATGAAGAAGACTACATCAATCCCTGGCAATTGCACAACACCTATATCTTTGTTCAGGTTGAGGATGGATTGGTTGCAATTGATCAGCATGCGGCACATGAACGCATCATGTATGAGCGACTCCTGCACCGTTCCGCCGGAGCTCCGGCTGTGCGACAGAAGCTGATCGTGCCCATCGTGATAGACATTCCCACCTACATCGCAGGAGAGATCAAACAACTCTTGGATCAGAACTTTGAGCTGCTGGAGAAAATAGGTTTTGTACTCAAGAAGTTCAGTGGAGACTCTCTTGTCGTGGAAGAGATTCCGGCAGAACTGGGAGATTGGCAGGGAGGAAAGGTCTTTGTGGAGATCCTCAAGCAACTGGAAGAGGAACTGGAAGTGAATCCGGATTTCAGGGACAGCATGGCAAAATCCATCGCCTGTAAGTCTTCCATCAAAGCTGGGCACAAGCTGAGCCGCAAGGAAATGCTGAACCTGATTAATGAGCTCTTTGCCTGCAGGGTTCCCTATTTCTGCCCGCACGGTCGCCCCGTGATCATCAAGATGCCTCTGCAGGAGTTTGAGAAACGTTTCAAGCGGCTGGTATGATCCCCGTTGTAATTGTCGAAGGGCCTACCGCATCCGGCAAATCAGCCCTGGCCCTGGCTTTGGCAGAAAGCTTGGGCAGCCAGATTGTTTCCGCCGATTCCAGACAAGTATATAAGTATCTGGATATCGGCACAGCCAAACCCGACCAGGTCGACCGTAAGAGAGTGAAGCACCACCTGATTGATTTTCTGGAGCCTTCTGAAGCCTATAATGCCGGAGCCTTTATCCATGCTGCCGCAGAGATTATCTCCAGCCTCCACGATCAAGGCTTGATCCCTGTGATCTGTGGAGGAACCGGGCTCTATATCCGCTCTTTATTGGAGGGACTGTGCAAGCTTCCTCCTATCCCTTCTAGAATTAGAGAAGAACTTTGGGAAGAGCTGAATCAAAAGAGCCTGGAAGAGCTACATTCAGAACTAACCAGCCTTGATCCAATTTCTGCAGGAAGGATAAGCGTTAATGATAAACAGCGGATCCTGCGAGCTTTGGAAGTCTATCGCTTCACTGGGAAACCTTTGAGCAAGCACTGGCAGGACCAGAATCCAGAAAACAATTACCAAGCTTTTCGCATCCTGATAGATCCTCCCAGGGAGCATCTCTATTCCAGAATTGATCAGCGCATGGATCTGATGCTTTCACACGGGCTGATTAATGAGCTCACAACAGTGTTACAAATGGGCTTCAGCGAGACTGATCCGGGCTTGAATAGTGTTGGCTACAAAGAGTTTATCCCCTTCTTACAGGGAGAACTAAGCCTGGAGGAATCTCTCATAC
>JAEZUG010000105.1 GCA_023421135.1 Candidatus Cloacimonadota bacterium
GGTGTCACATGGGTGTCTCATGGGTGTCTCATGCGTGTCGTCTCAGAGAGCAGGGGGGAAGACTTTTTTTTATTGACAGTTAATCCCGTTTGTGCGAGTATAGACTCATAAATGAGAAGGGAGAATTCAAATGAAGAGATATTTCCTCTTTGCTTTGATCCTGCTGATCAGCATCGGTGCTTTTGCTGAACGTAAAGCCTTGATAATTGGTAACTACAATTATCCGGGGCAGCAGCTTGCCGCACCGGCTAACGACATTCTGGATATGGAAAACGCACTTGGACAGTGGGGTTTTACGGTGCTCAAAGAGCAAAACCTCGATCTCAATGCGATGACGGCTACCATAGACTATTTTGTTTCAAGTCTTAATTCCACAGACGAAGCTTTCTTTTACTACAGCGGTCACGGGACTCACGAAAATGGTATAAACTACCTGGTTCCCGCCGGCGTTAATATGAACGACCGTCAGGTCTATGCCGGAACGGCCTATAGCGTTCGCCGTTTGGCAGAGCTAATGGCTCGCGCCAAATCCACAGTGATCTTCCTGGAAGCCAGCCGCAGTGTTGGCTCAAATCCCAAATACTTCCAATTCACCCGCGATTGCCAGCCGAATCAGGCGATCGTGATGTCTGCCAGACCCTATTCTGCCGTAGCAGAATCCAATCCTCAGAGAAGTGCATTTACCCAGGCATTTATCCTAAAGTTCAATCAGAGCGAGGATCCCTTCAACGAGACTATGCCGGTGCTCTTGCGGGAGTTTCGCGCTTCCGGTAATACCCGGCAGATTCCCTGGTATTCCGGCCCGATCAATAGCGAGCTTTATTTCAATCTGAACAGCACCAGATGGCGTTTTCGGATGAATCTGCACGATATCGAGGGAGGAGGCAGTCTGTCTTGGTAAAACACCGAGCCCTTATCGATCTGGGAAGCAATTCCATCAAGTGCCTGATCTATGAGCCCGAGAGCCGGAAAGTCCTGCTCCAATATGTGAAAGTGGGAGCTCTGGCAGAAGGCAGGGCTGCGGATCTGAGCCTGCTACCAGAATCCATAAATAGAAATCTGGATATCCTTCAGGAGATGATTCAGAAAGCCAGGAAATATGGACACGAGAGGATCGATATCTATGCCACTGCTGCTCTGCGGCAAGCCCCCAATGCAGAGCTTATCCGCTCTTCTTTCCTGGATCGAACCGGTATTGAGATTCAAATGCTCAGTCCCCAGGAAGAGGCAGAGCTTTCCTATTTTGCTGCTGCTGAACATCTCAAGGGGGTCAAGGGAGCAGTTTTTGATATTGGCGGAGCCAGCCTGGAGCTAAGCGGGGGAGAGGGCAGGCACCTGAAAAACTCCCTCTGCCTGGATCTGGGTGCTCTGGTTTTGAGCGAGCGTTTTATCTCCTCCTATCCTTGTCCCGAGAGTGACATTCAGGCGCTCCAGAAGTATCTTGAGACCCGGATTACTGAACTCAACAGCTTGCCTGAAGCAGAAGCTTTGGTGGGTGTGGGTGGAACGGTCTCGACTCTGGCGGCCTTGGTTTTGGGCATCTATGATGCAGCCGGGCTGGAAGCTTTTGTGATGAAGAAAGAGCTGCTGGATACTATGGTCGGGAAGCTGAAGAAACTCAAGTTGGAAGAGATAGCAGCTTTGCCGGGGATGCAGGAAGGGCGAGAGAAGAGTATCCTGGCGGGAGCTCTGCTGTGCCAAAGCCTGCTCCACTATTCCGGGCTCAGCGAGTACAAGGTTTGCACCAAGGGTTGGAGGCATGCCCTAATCTACCGCTTGTCAGAAACATAATACTTGACGCCTGTAGGCTTTGGGCGCCTTGGTTCCATATAATAATAGAGAGGAATCCACAAATGCGTAAGATTATCATAGCCGGTAATTGGAAGATGAATAAAGCTTTGAACGAGGTCGAATCCTTCTGCCAAAGCCTTTTAAACTATGCCGCCGGTCACTCCTGCGAAAGCGTTCGAATGATCCTGGCCCCAGCTTTCCCCTTTTTGAAGACTAGCTGCCAGCTTTTGGAAGCTCAGCCGGTGAGCGTTTCTGCTCAGGATGTATCTGCTTTTGCAGAAGGAGCTTACACGGGCGAAGTCTCGGCTGCTATGCTCGCTTCTTTGGGCTTGCAATACTGCATTATTGGGCATTCCGAACGCCGCCAGTATCACAACGAAAATGATGCTTTGATTCGCGAGAAACAGATGATTCTGCGCTCGCATGGCATCCTGCCTATCCTTTGCATCGGTGAAAGCCTGGAAGAACGGGATCAGGGCATCATGGAAACGATTCTGCTTTCACAACTTAGTGGTTCCTTCAAGAACGTTCCGCTGGAGACAGGCTTGGAAGTGATTGTGGCCTACGAACCCGTCTGGGCTATTGGCACCGGACGCACAGCCTCTCCTCAGCAGGCCGAAGAGGCTCATGCCTTGATCCGTAACTGGTTCCGCCGAAATTACTCAGATGCCATCGCCGAGCAGATTCACATCCTCTACGGAGGCAGTGTGAAGCCGGATAACATCGCCGAGCTGCTGGCCGAGCCGGATATCGATGGAGGCTTAATCGGTGGTGCTTCTCTGAAAGTGGATAGCTTTGTGCAAATGACAATGACAGCCGTAGAAATATATAAGACAAGGATATAACACATGCTGGATATGAAGTTTATACGCGCCAATACCCCTCTGGTACGCGCAGCAATCATAAACAAGAACGAGAAAGCCAATCTGGACACGATCCTGGAGCTGGACGAGCAGCGTCGCAAGCTGCAATTTGATTTTGACACCCTGAAAAGCAAGCAGAATAACGTCTCCGGTGAGATCGCCAAACGCAAGAAAAATAAAGAAGATGCCACGGAACTTATCGCTCAGATGGGCAGTGTTGCCGAAGAGATCAAACAGCTCTCCAGTGAGCTGACGCTTTGCAACAACAATCTGGAGCAGGCGCTGCTCACAGTGCCCAATATCCCCTTCGAATCTGTGCCAGTGGGCAGAGATGAATCTTTCAACCGCCATATCCGGGAGTGGGGCACCAAGCCGGAATTCAATTTTGAACCGCTGGATCACCTGAGCCTGGCAGATAAAAACGGGCTGCTGGACTTAGCTCGGGGAGCCAAAATCAGTGGCAGCGGTTTCCCGGTTTACACTGCTGAAGGGGCGCGTCTGGAACGCTGCCTGATCAACTTTATGCTGGAGTATCACCATCAGAAGCATGGTTATACAGAGCTGGGCGTGCCAATTCTCGTAAACCGTCCCACCATGACGGGCACCGGCCAGCTTCCCAAGCTGGAAAATGATATGTATCATGTGGATGAGGATGATCTCTTCCTGATTCCCACTGCAGAGGTTCCGGTGACCAATCTGCATTCCGGGGAAGTGCTGGCGCTTTCCCAGCTTCCCATCAAATATGTGGCCTACACACCGTGTTTCCGCAGAGAAGCCGGTTCTTATGGCAAGGATACCCGTGGGCTGCAGCGTTTGCATCAGTTCAATAAAGTTGAGATGGTACGCTTTGTGGAGCCGGAGAAGTCCTATGACGCACTGGAAGAGATGCTGCACGATGCTGAGGCTATCTTGCAGGCTTTTGGGCTGCATTATCGCGTGGTGGAGCTCTGCACGGGCGATTTGAGCTTTGCCTCTGCCAAGACCTACGATCTGGAAGTTTGGTCACCCGGAACGGGTCGTTATCTGGAAGTGAGCTCGGTGAGTAATTTTGAGAGCTTCCAGGCTCGCAGAGCCAGCATTCGCTATAAGGATGCCGAGGGCAAGATGCAATTTGTGCACACGCTCAATGGCTCCGGCTTGGCCACTCCGCGGCTGATGATCGCTCTCTTGGAGACTTATCAGCAGGCCGATGGCACTATTCGCATTCCAGATGCTATCAAACCCTGGCTGGAGCTGAAGATCTAGCATAGATGCCCGGGATTAACCTCAAGCGTAATATCATGATCAGCGGTGCTTTCCGCATCCTGATCATGGCGGTTATCTTTCTCACCAGTTGGCTTTCGACCCGCTATCTGGGGGTAGAACTCAAAGGCAAATACAGCTATTTGGTGACTATTGCCGGTTTTGCCTGGATGATACTCGATCTGGGCATCAACAAGACCTATCCCTATATCCTGCGCAAGGAACCGGAGCAGGCGGGGAACCTCATTATCTGGTCTTTCCTGCTCTTTGGGGCTCAAGTTCTGGTTCTGGGGCTCTTGGGGCAGCTCTTTCTGCCTTTCTGGAGCAAGTTTCTGGGATATGGGCTTGATCCTTTATCTCTCTGGATGCTAATAGGGCTGATCACACTCACTCAATTGCACAATCACATGCAGATGTTTTATCTGGGCTTGGATTGGGTGAAGGAGAACTCCTTCTGGCAACTGGGACACCAAGTTCTGATGCTGATGCTGGTGGTTGTGGCGGCTATCTTCCTGCGTAATGCAGATCGGCTGAATATCATTCTGGTCTTCTCCAATCTTACCATGCTAGCTATAAATCTGGTGCTGGGGAGCAAGTATGCCCTCAAAAGGAAGCTTTCCGGTTTCTCTCTCCCCAAGATACTTAGCTATTATCCCATGGGCTTTAGGGTTTTTCTTTCTTCACTGCTGATCAGCTTGCTCCTGCGGGCAGATGTGATGATTCTGAAGCGGATGATGGGCTTTGAAAGCGTTGGGATATACTCCCTTTCCGCACACATGGTGGATATGATGCAGCTGGCATCCAATCTGGTGGGCAGCTTGCTCCTGGTAAAGCTATCCGATAGCTCGGACGACATCAACCGCTGGATTCTGATGAAGCGTATCTTTATCCTCTTTGTGGGATTACTTAGCGTTACGAATTTGGGCTTTGCGTTGGTGGGTAAGCCTCTGATCGTGCTGGTCTATGGAGCTGGTTTTGCTGGTTCCTACAATGCATATCTGTGGCTGATTCCTGCTAGTTTTGGCTTGTCTTTGGGCTCGCTCTTCAATACCTATCTCTGGAGTAAGGGCTTCCCGCTGATCAGTGTGATCCTGCCGGGTGGAGCACTGCTTTCCAACATCGTTCTAAACCTTCTTCTGATACCTGGTATGGGCGTGGCGGGAGCAGGCTTGGCTTCCAGCATTTCTTACCTCTTGTGGTTTATCAGTATTGTGCTCTATGAACAGAAGCTTTCTGGAGGCAGGATGCTGAAGCACCTGATTCCCTGTAAAGCAGATTTCTGGGAGCTCTGGACTATGCTGAAGAAGCTGCCTGGGGAGCTATTTGGAACCAGAGACTGATGTTTTGTTTTATTCGCTCTCGTATTGCTCTATCACAGCTCAGCTTGCCTGGGGAGATGATATACAGTAAGGAAAATTCTCAGTTTTCAGATCAGCTCTACCACCTGGAAGAGGCAAGGAACCTCAGTGATTCTCTGAGCTTTGCCACCTCAACCGGCTATATCCTCTTTGAAGGAGCTCTCATTAATAGCAAAGCCCTCCGGGATGCTTATGCTACTCAGGATAACCGTAGCTTGCTTGCTTTGGCATCAGAGCGTGAAAGCCTCCTGAGCGAGCTCACCGGGCAGTATCGCGGTCTGTTTCAGGAAGCTGACAAGCTGCGCTGTTTCACAGATCCAATTCGCAGTTCTCTGCTTTTTTACTATCTCTCACCAGATCTGGTGATAGTCTGCTCCTCACTGAAGCTGATTTGCAAGATGCTACAAAACCAGAAGCGGAGTGTGTTGCCCGATCCCGTTGGAATGCGGATACTGCTTAGCTTTGGATATCAATTGGAAGACTATACTACCATTTCCGGGATACGCAGCCTGAAAGCAGGGCAGATATTGGAGCTGAATGGCTTTGAAGCACAATTCAGAGCTTATCATAGCTTCAACAACGAACCATTATACGATTCTCTTCAGAGCTCTCTGCCCAGGATGCACGAGCTTTTCAATCGGGCTGTTGCGCTCTCTTATGACTATGATCTTGAGAAAGGCAGGCAGCATCTGGCTTTCCTTTCCGGGGGCTTGGATTCCAGGATAGGAGTGTATTCTGCCACGGCTCAAGGCTACACCGGTATTCATGCTCTGTGTTTTTCTCAAAGCCGGTATCCGGATCACCTGATTGCTGCACGCATTAGCCGGGAGCTGGAGCTGGATTTCCACTTTGTTCCGCTGGAAAGCGGCGACTATCTGCTCAGCTTGGAGAAGAATGCGGGCTACAACGATGCTCAGATCATCCTGAGCGGCGCAGCTCATCTGGATTATGCCATTCAAAGTCTGCCTCTGGAGCGCTTTGGCATATTGCATTCCGGACAGATTGGAGATTTGATTCTGGGCTCCTTCCTTAGCGGTGTCTCTCATAGTCCCGTTCAGGTAATCGACACGGCTTTCAGTAAGATATCAGCCGCTGCAATCAGTAGCGAGTTACAGTCTATTGGCCAGCGCTATCCCAATCAGGAGCTCTTTGCTCTCTATAACAGAGGCTTCAATTCAGCTTCCAATGGAGATTATGCCTGTGCCCGCTATAATCACAGTTTCTCTCCATTCCTGGAGCAAGCCTTTACTCAATTCACTTTGAATATTTCTCCGGCTCTGCGTTTTGACAACCAGCTTTACCGTCGTTGGTACATGGAATACTATCCTCGGGCTGCAGCGATCACTTGGGAAAAAACCCTGGTGCCCGTGGCGGCGGGAGCCAGCAGAACCAAGCTCTTCTCATATTACTATCGTGCGAGCCGTAGAGTTGGGCGTCTGTTTGGTGGAACAGCTTATTCCATGAATCCCTTTGAGTACTGGTGGAACTGTAATCCAGCCCTGCGAACCTACTTTGAGCCTCGTTTCAGAGTGCCGGAGTCTATCCGGGAGAATCTGGACAAGGATATTCTTATCCAAGTGGAGAATGTCTTCAGGAAGGGGAGCTTCTCTGAGAAACTTCAGGCTTATACTCTCAGCTATGGGCTGGAGCGCTTGTTGGCCGGGGACTAAACGGGATCACGTTTTTTGGTTATATGAAAACCGCGGAGCATTCACTCCGCGGTTCATGTTTATAGTTACCCGAGAGGGCTGGAATTAATACATTCCGCCCATGCCGGGGTTGGGCATCGGAGCAGGTGGCTCGGGTTCTTTGATATCGGTAACGATACACTCTGTAGTGAGGAAGAGTCCGGCAATGGAAGTGGCATTTTGTACTGCACTGCGCACTACCTTGGCAGGATCGATCACGCCGGCTTTGAAGAGATCTTCATAGATGTTCTTGGCGGCATTGTATCCCATGTGGACATCTTTGTAGGCTTTGAGCTTCTCGACCACGACAGCACCTTCTTCTCCAGCGTTGAAAGCGATCTGGAAGGCAGGCTTCTCAAGGGCTTTGCTGAGGATTTCGACGGCCATCTTCTCTTCGTAGCTGAGGTCTTTCATCTTCTTCAGAGCTTTGGCAGCATGGATCAGGGTGACACCGCCGCCGGGAACGATTCCCTCTTCGACGGCTGCGCGGGTGGCATGTAGAGCATCATCGACGCGGGCTTTCTTTTCCTTGAGCTCGGTCTCTGTGGCAGCACCGATACGGATCACGGCTACGCCGCTGGAGAGCTTGGCAAGGCGTTCTTGCAGCTTCTCTTTATCATAATCTGAGGTGGTTTCTTCGATCTGAGCTCTGATCTGCTTCACTCTGCCATCGATGGCTTCCTGAGCACCGGCACCTTCACGGATCACGGTGTTCTCTTTTTCCACGATGATCTTCTTGGCACGGCCCAGGTCGCTCATGGTGCAGCTATCCAGCTTGCGTCCCATCTCTTCGGAGATCAGGGTGGCACCTGTGAGCACAGCAATGTCTTCCAGCATGGCTTTTCTGCGGTCGCCAAAGCCGGGAGCTTTCACTGCCACGACATTCAGCACACCACGAAGTTTGTTGACCACGAGAGTGGCAAGGGCTTCGCCTTCGATATCTTCGGAGATGATAAGCAGGGGACGTCCGTGCTGGGCGATCTCTTGCAGGATGGGCAGGAGGTCTTTCATCACGCTGATCTTCTTGTCATAAAGCAGGATGAAGGGCTCTTCCATCTCGGCAACCATCTTCTCGGGATTGGAAACAAAGTAAGGAGAGAGGTAACCGCGGTCAAACTGCATTCCTTCCACTTTCTCCAGGCCTGTATCGATGGATTTGGCTTCTTCGATGTTGATGATGCCTTCGTTGCCGACAGTTTGCATGGCTTCAGCGATCAGGCGTCCGATCTCGGGATCGTTATTGGCACTGATAGAAGCGATCTGAGCGATCTCGTCGTTACTAACGATGGCTTTGCTGAAATCGTGAATCTGCTCGACCACGACTTTCATAGCCTTCTCCAGACCACGCTTCAGATACATCGGGTTCACGCCGGCGGTCACATGCTTCAGGCCTTCTTCGATGATGGCTTGAGCCAGGATGGTGGCGGTGGTGGTGCCGTCTCCGGCGACGTCGTGGGTCTTCTCTGCCACTTCTTTGCAGAGCTGAGCGCCCATGTTTTCAAATTCATCTTCGAGCTCGATTTCTTTGGCGATGGTAACACCATCATTGGTGATGGTGGGGGAACCGAACTTCTTGTCCAAAACTACATTTCTGCCCTTGGGTCCAAGGGTAACCTTTACGGCATTGGCGAGCTTGTCCACTCCAGCTTTGAGTGACGTGCGAGCCTCGTGTGCATATTGCATTTGTTTTGCCATAATCTAATACCTCCATTTCTTTCTTTTAAATTTATTGAATTAGCAGTCTAGATTTATGAGTGCTAATATCAAGATAGCCGAAATTCTGTCAAGTGCAAAGTGAAAAATTCTTGAGCTCGGATACGTACAGGAGTAAATGAGGGTTAATTTACCACAGAGGACACGGAGAAAAGCAAAGAAAAGCAGAGCTCTTAAGTACAACAAGGAGTGAAGGAGAATGGAGCTGTAGAATGCAGGATCTACGATGTACGATGGAGACGCTTCGCGGGCTGGGCTGGGAGAAAGAAGTGGTGTTTGTTTTGAACCACAGAGGACACAGAGAAAAGCAGAGAAAAGCAGAGTAGAAGCCTCATCCTGAGGCTTTTAGTTTATCAAAACAGAGGAAAAGAGGAAAAGAGAGGGAAGGGGGAATTGAGGATCTACGATGAAGAATGTAGAATAAGACTATTGAATAATTATCAGTTTTCAGGTAATGTCGCAGAAACACGACAGAGTACACCCATTATTACCCAATGCTCACATTATGTCATTCCTGCGAAGGCAGGAATCCATAGCCATTTCAACCAT
>JAEZUG010000021.1 GCA_023421135.1 Candidatus Cloacimonadota bacterium
ATACTACCGAAGGAAAAGCCAGCGGAAGAGTAAGCTATATCGCCAAAATGCTTTCGAGGTGTTGACGAGCAAATATGGACTGGTTGACCCCTCAAAATACTCCTTTGCGAACTGACTGTGAATGCATGCGATGAACTTTGTCGGAAAGCCGTGTGCGGGAAAACCGCATGCACGGTTTGATGAGGGGGGCAGGAATAAACCCCTGCCTCTACTCTACCGTTCTAGCATGAATCAGTTTAATCAGGGCGATCAGATTATCAGAGTTCCATCCTGCTGATCCAGTCGATCCAGTCATCTGCGTTCTTTTATTCTGGGGGGGGATAAAAGCATTGAGGACAGCGGGCGCTGTCCTCAATTGTGCGATTAGATTTGGTTTTGAGGGTTAAGGAGACCTTTCTACCTCCCGGGGGAAGCAATCACTCTATAGAAAGCTTTGGTCTGCGTTGCGGGCACTTCATAACTTAGGGTACTGGTAGTGCCGATTAATTCAAATCCTGTGTCCGGAGTAGTGGATCTATAGACTTCATAGGCTGAAGCTCCGGAAACTTCAGCCCAACTGATAGTGATGAGGTTTGTAGTATTGCTGTAGCTGATGCTTGGCTGGGGAGTAGCCAACACAGCTTCTGCTTCTCGAACTACAAAGTTATTGACCATCAGGTCATTATCTGCATTTTGCACAGTTGAACTGGCATAGATGGCAATACGCTTTCTGCCTGTGAGTCCCGTTAGCGGAATTGTGACATGAGTTCCTGTATGAGGGATGTCATTGTATACATCTGAACTGCCGGTGTTGTTCCATTCCCGGACAATGTTTACAGTAGACCAGGTGAATCCATCGCCAATCAGGACAGCAAAGCGATCGTCTGTGCCTGTTAACCCGTTATCATCAGAACTGATGGGATTGTTGGTGCCATAGTCCATCAGGGCGAGATCAAACTCCAGCACAAAGTCATCGTTTTCGATGTTCAGTAGTGGTGACACAAAGAATCCCGCAATGGATGAATAGACATTAAGCTTTGCTGCTTTATCCGTGCCGGCAACATTGAGCCAATCATCCTGTCCCCACATGCTTGATCCTGCTGCTCCCATTGTTATGGGATCTTGTAAGACTCCCTGATAATCCTCCCATCCGGTGGGGTTGAAGTCCCCATCAAAGTTCTCGGTGTATGGGAAGTTGTAGATTGTGGGATCCGGCTCGGTCGTGAAGCTCCAGACGGGGCAATCAAAAGCGAAGCCAAATTCGTTATGAGGGACAATCCGCCAGTAATAGGTGGTGCTGTAATCCAGATACTGAGGGATATCGTAGCTATTGCTATAGACATTTTGAGCAGCTATCAGATTCGAAGGTGGATTATCCGTACCCAGCCAAAGCTTGTAATAGTCCGGAGCTCCGCCGGTATGATTCCAGGAGAGATCTGTAGCAATACTGGTCTCGGTTGCTGCATCAACTGGAGCTACAGGCTCTGCGGGAGGCGGTACATCAGTGGCAGGGCTCATCAACCAGATATTGGGACGGTTCTTGTTGAGAGATCCGTCTGAAGTGGGAAATGAGCTCAAGTTAGTTTTGTAAACTGCTGTATATCCTGAGGTCTGAGTATATCTGAAATTCGGTGGCCCCCCAATTCGAGAGCCGTCACGGTTTTCCCACACAATTTCCAGGCCCCATTGTCCCGCATAATTGAAAGGCGTGGAGAGTTCAATCTCCATCCAACCCGGGCCATTCCAAGTGACAGTGCCATTGTACACCTGAGTATATGTGGCAACGGCGGGATATCCATCTGTACTGCTCGTATAATTGCTATTGTAGTAATGAGACATATAGATGCGTTGGTTGTCCATAATGTAGTTTGAGACTTCATTGCCAACCTGGAATGCTATCTTGGTGACCTGGGTTGCATCACTCATTCCGGCTGCTGCAAGCTCATCTTCCGAGAAAAAGAACTTGCTCCAACCATAGTTTGCATAACCATAGACTGGCACGTTGTTCTGTGTGCTTGTTCCTGTGCCAATGCGATAGTCCCCGGCGGAGAGCATGCAGACGGACAAGAGAGCAAGAACTGATATTAGCAAGGCTTGTTTCATTGTAATCTCCTTTATTTGACCAGGACAACCCTGCGGCTATAGTTCCGGTTGTCCGCATTCATCCTGACGTAATAGATACCACTGGCGACACCACGGCCGGCATCGTCAGTTCCATCCCAGATCAGGGAATTGATCCCTGCGGGATAGTTGCCACTAGCAAGGCTCTTCACTTTTTGGCCTTTGAGATTGAACACATCCACCCGGACAGGACCGGCCTGCCCCAGGGAGAATTCTATAGTGCTGCGGGGGTTAAAGGGGTTGGGATAAATTCGGTTGATCCCGCTGGCAGTGGGAACAATCTGATTATCCTGAGTGGATACCGGCTCAATCCCAAACCACTCCACCAAGTCTTCCATCAGTTCATAACGCTGCACCGGATCGGAAATCTGAGAGAAGTCAAAACTGAAATAGAAGCTCTTGTAAATGGGCAGATCCAGAGCCACAGCAGCCACACCATTGAGGAGATAGGCATTGCCACCAATGGGGCCATCCTGGAAGGTAAATGCTGCCACAGAGCCGATCTCAGGATACTGCACCTGATCAGCATAGGTATCCACAACCTCATCGTAGTAGAAGATGCAATCCGGACTATTGGCATAAACAGCGTATTCGGTGTTTGGAGTTCCGATTGGTGAGCTTGCCCGACGCAGCAGAGTACCATTCTGATATGAATACACATCCGGCCCCGCCAGTCCGTTGGTTCCACCGCCAGTACCGGAAGCCACATAGTGCATGCGGAGATAGGCAGCATTGAACTTTCGCTTGATGTTATCGTTTGGTAAAGCATGAGAATCTGCAGCCCAGCCATCTGAAGCAAAGAAGACATTCTTAGGTTCCTGAATAGTCCCGCTTTCCATATAGTCTATCAGGGCGGAACTGAGCTGGAGAGACTTATCTCCTCCCCCACCGGTTGTGGCATAGACAAAGAGAGCTTGATACTGAGTGGGGATCGTATAAATGGGAAACTCCTCCCAGTTAAAGATATCATAGGTCACGTCCTGTGACTGCAGAAGATCCTCATAGACGGGGAGTTCGGTTCTCTGATAGTCCTGGCTGCCGGAATAGACAATGAGAGCCTGCGCACCCAGAGTGGGCAATATCTTGAAGCTGTAATACACGTTTGGGGCTGCAGCAGGTAGTGTGCTGGCATTATCCAGAACATCCTCGGCACTGAAGTAATAGTTGAAGGTCGAGCCCAGGGGAAGCTCGGTGACAGCAAAGCTATAGAGATTACCCTGAATCTGAGAAGGCACAACGCTCTGCCAGCCATCTCCAGTGTTATAGTGGAGCTGAGCTGAGGTGATCTCGGAGAAATCCACAATGCTGGCACTCAGGGTGAAACTATTCTCAAAAGTATTGCCCGGAGCAGTATGCAAAATCACCGGAGCCTGTGTATCTTCATCGTTGAAGAAACGGATTGCTAGCCCATCGTGGAGCAGATTGCCTGCCGGCTCCACTCCCATATAGGTGTTGTTCTGCACGATCTCTCGCAGATAAGCCAGACCAATGTCAGCAGTAGCATTCTGAACTGCAACGGTGGCACTGCGTCCACTCTCATGTGGCACATTTCCGGGAGTGTGACCTGTGTTTACAGTGTGATATTGCATCACGATCTCACCATCCTCATGCAGGATCACCTGGAACTTCAGGCTGGGAGTTCCGCCGCTACCTGCCAGGAACCTGAGATTGTTCCACTGGATCACTGCATAACGCTCTGGTGCTGTTCCAAAGCTTTGAAAATAGATATCAGAGCTTCCTTCCACCGCCAGAAGATCATCCCAATAGACTGCAATCAGACCCGGCATCTGAGCATAGCCCGGGATAGGACTCTGGTAGTTGAACATGTTACCATCGTTATCCCAGCTCAAGCCCGGATACTCATCATACCAGTTGTTCTCCGCCAGCAGAAGCTCACCATTGATATCCACATAGGCTTCTGTGTAATTGTAACCATAGAAGGGGAAGCTGAAGCCCAGAGGAACCGGCTCACTGAAGTTATCATCTCCCTCAAAAGTGGGAACGTTGTACATAATAGATGAGGTGCCAGTTTCGCTGATCTCAATCCAATCAAAGTCCGGGCCACCGGGGGCGTTACTATCGATAAAGCTATAGCCAAAGGCATCCGGGCCTCCCTGAGTTACCCGATAGACCACAGTGAAATCTTTGATTGAGCTATTGTTTGTGGGGTTACCGTCTTCATTTGCCACAGTAAAACTGGCAGTATAGGTACCCAACTCGGTGGGAATCCACTCTTGCGTAAAACCAATAGCACTGCTGCTTTCCGGCTCAATCGTGGCATTTTGGAAAGCTGTCTCGGAATACACAGCAGCTCCGCTCTCATCTGTGATAACACAATTCACTTGCAACACATCGTTGAAAAGCACTGTACCGTTGTTTCCCACGGTCAGTCCGGGTGTGAAAGCCAAGCCCTGATACTGGAACTCGCGAGGAGAGCTGATCGCTGTCACCATCAGATCCACAGCCGGTTCCGGAGCAACGATTATCTGAACACTGTCCTCATCGCTCTGCCCGGAGCTGCCATCGTGCAGAGTAAAAGTGAGATTCTCCACACCGTTAAAATCCGGTGAACTCAGGCTCACCTGCAGACCGTTGATCGCCACCTGAACGTTTGTGTTTCCGCTCACTGTAAGGCTGGCAGTGGCAAGCTCCGTAGTCGTTACATACGGTGTGAAATCCAGATCCAGCGTCTCTCCCTGGAAGAAAGTGAAGCTTTCGGGGAGCTCAAGTTCAGCATCAATGATCAGAGGATGCCCGATCCGGATATCGTCGATCAGGATTCCATAGTTCTGGCAATTCCAGAGGAAACCAATATAGATATTCTGTCCTGCAAAGGCAGAAAGATCCTGGCTCACAAGCTGATAGGTCGTACCAATACCGGTGAGATTGATTATCTGAGTGTTGAAGTTCCCCGGCATGGTTCCGGCAGTGGAGATATAGACCTTCAGCGGCTCCGTACTGATCCAGCTTCGGGTATAGAAATGCAGAGAATCGCCCGCTGTGATGGCAAGCTGTGGAGTTATCAGCCAATCAGCATTTTGATTGGGCAGATAGTTATCGCAAAAAGCTGCCCTGGTGCCACTATTGGCATGGGAAGCATTGTTCAGGTTTCGCCAAATCATCCCATCTCCATCATCCCGGGTTGTCCACCCGGTGGGAAGAGTGGAAATGGAGTCAAAATTCTCATTGATCAACCACTGTCCGTAAATCGTACAGAGGCTCATCAATATGATTGCTAATGCTAAAACTCTCTTCATGTTTTCCTCACTTACTGCTAATCAGCGGTTCTTCGATCTGGATGAACCACTCACTGGTCCCTGCGACCGTGCCGCCCAAGGTCTGATTCTCGCCCCAATAGACTGTCATCAAACCCACCATCTTATGCTTATAGCTGCTATCAATATGTTGCAGCCCAATATTTTCGTTGGTACCCAGACAGATCAGTGCCACCTTGCGGGAGTCGTGACCACCCATGGCGATAGCTTTGGCGATCAGTTCCTGATTCTTGTCTGCTTTAAAGCTGATAATCTCGTTGTCTTTGATCTCCAGAACCGGATTCTCTATAATGTCTCCAAAGGCATAGGCTACAGAAGATGAGATGGTACCATTCATGGTTGCCGGCTTCGGAACCAAGAGGATCTCTCCGCCAGGAAGGTTGATCACAGGACTCTGATAAGGGCTGCAATCGAAGGAACCTGTATCTGCCAAAATCCTATCTACCTCGAAGTAGAAATCACTATCCGAGCTTTGGACGTTCAACACTTGCTTATCCTCAAAATCCCGGCATAAGGCTGTGGTACGTTCACAAAGCCTGGGATAATCAATATCCAGAGCTTTCCAGAACTGGAGCTCGATGTTGATGCTGTGATCTGTGAGCGTGTCATGCAGGAGACCAGGCATCATGGCCATGCGAATAGTTCCCTTGGTCAGAATGGCGCGGCTCTTTTGGAAATGACGGTTTCTGAGCTTGATCTTTTCCGGATCTGTGAGCTGAATGAAGCGCGCTTCTCCATTGAGATTCAGATACACATCGTGCTTGGCCAGAAGGCTATTGAAATTCTCATAGTCTGCGTTGAAAGCTGCCAGCGAATACTCTTCATACTTTGCCCTGAGCTGCTGCTCTTCCTGATACAGCATAGTGGTGGAAACTCCGCGTCTGCCTGCTTCGATCAGCATCTTTTCCACCAGCGGGAGATTATATTTTCCCGTCACAATCAGAAGCTTTTCCCGAGCCTTGACCCTGAGACAATCGTCCAGAATCTTGCCCGCTATATCTTGCAGCGAGAGCTTATAGTCATTTTCCAGGATAGTGTTGATGATCTCACGATTATTCAGGATATTGTCTTCAATATTTAGACCAATTGTATATGCGAGGACGTAATTCTTGGCTGTGGCACGATAGAAGACCTCCTTCTGATTGGGCTGATGATTGGAATCGATCTCAATCAGTCCTTCTTCCTGCATCTTTCCCAGATTGTAGTGAATCTTCTGCTTGGTGAGTGAGAAGAGATTTGCTAGCTGCTGACAAGTGAGCGGACTCTTTATCAACTCTTTCAAGATCAGGTAGTTGAGGTTCGTCCCCAGCTCTTTGATCTGCGATTGGCGTTCCAGTAACATCAGGTTCTTAAGCATCTATCATCCTTTATCCTTTTCTGATAAGGCTTTAAGCTATCTTCGAGATAGCTGTTATCGACTTGAGACAAAGAAAAGTGATCTCCAATTTATTGTCAAGAAATTTTAGACCATTATAGGGAAGATACTCTGGCAAGTGGGGCACCTCATCTATCAAGAACTATTCTGACCGGGCTCATCACCGGGTAGAGACCTGCTCTCCTCTCCTCTGGTATTGGATGCATAAAGAACCTCCCTCAGCAGAGGATATCTTCAGACATACAGACCTTTAGAATAGGTCATGGCTCTCTGCTTTTCAGGAGGCTATGGAAGTTTTGCAACAGTCTTCCAGCTCATTATTACCGTTTAGTTCGCACCAAACAAGCCTTGTATAGCAGGCAATGAAGAGCTATATCTCATTTTTGCAGAATCATAAACACCAGCATCGTAGCCTATTAGGAAATTTCTATATCTTTGCTCGAAAATCGTTCTTGACAGAAATGTGCCACTGTTATACTTGGCTACAACAGTGCATCAGCATAACGCTGGATAGAGACCAGATTGTGATTGACAGAATGGCTCAAAAGACTATTGAAGTGCCAAAGAATCGCCTCAAGCGACTATGCTGATCCACAAACTTTATGAATATATATCCTTAAAGGAGGATACGATGCCAAGAAGCACACGTATGTTATTCTTGCTCTTGCTTATCAGCCTGAGCACCATCGCCTGGGCAGACAACCCCGCCGGGCTCTACCAGATTCAGAACTATGACTTACCAATTGCGACTGCCAATAACCTCTTCAGTCCGCTGATCAATCCCTCACTTCTGGGAACAGGGTGGTCAAACGGTTTGGGTTGGGCTCATCTCAATGATAATGAGAAGTGGCAGGATCACTATTGGTTCTATGCTAATATGGACGGTCTGTCCTATGTCCTGGAGCATGACAACGGTGTAGATTATCACACCTTTGCCACCGGGAGCGAGCTCTTTGAGCAGCACATCTTCCCAAACATATATGCAGGAACATCCTATCGCTGGAGAAATTCCAATTCCGGGCGGGGAGATTTTCGTTCCGCTCTCACCTATCGTCCCCTTGATGCAGCCTCTCTGGCTTTCAGGCTGGATAATCCCCACAAAGCCTCTCCTTCCTATAGAGTTGGCTTGGGGATCCGTCCTCTGGCTCTGATCAGCCCTGCCAACGACTACCGTCTGGAACTGACTGCAGACATAGACTATGCTAAAGATGCGATCGGCGATTACACCATCTTCAAGCCCAGCGTGGGAATCAACACCCAAGTGCTGGATGGCATCATGCTGGGTGCCAGCTACAATCTGGAGACAGAATCTGCCTTCCTGAACTTCTCACTGCGATCAAAGACCAACGAACTGGGTACCGTGGTCAGAATGCACGAGGACGACAACTATGGCCTGGGTTATCTCCACTTGGGAGAGAGTAGTTTCAAGCCTTTCCTGGGCATTCAACCCCAAGCCTGGTACAATATGAACCTCAAAGGCAATCTTGTGACCTACAAGGCTCCCAAATACAGCCTGGGACCCATCTCCATCTTTGAAGGTGGACAATATAGCATCGAAGAGATGATCGAGAAGCTGGAGCTGGCTGCCGCAGACGATGCCATCCAGGGAATAGCCCTGATCAATCCTTCCTTCAGCGCTTCTTTTGCTTTGCAGCAGGAGTTACTCACCGCCTTCCGCAATTTCAAAGCTACTGGCAAGAAAGTGGCTGTCTATAGCGACAACCTCACCAATGGCGGCTATATTTTTTCTGCTTCCGTGGCAGACAAGATCTATCTCAATCCCATGGGAAGCCTGGATTTACGCGGCATTGCCGTGAACAGCCCTTATCTCCACGATCTCCTGGATAGCATTGGCGTGGAGGTGATAAACTTCCGCAGTCATGCTTTCAAGACTGCCGGCAATATGTTCAGCGAAAGCCAAATGAGCCCTGCTGAGCGCGAAATGTATGAATCCCTCCTGGGTAGCATTTATGACCAGATGATCGAGCAGGTATCCACAGGTCGCGGAGAGCGCTTGACCGGGAGCCTGCGGGATCTGATCGACCAGGGTCCCTATTACATTGCTCAAAACGCCGTGGATGCGGGTTTGATCGATGGCATAATCTATCAGGATGAGTTTGCCAACACCCTCAAGACAGAGTTTGGCTACAATAGAATGACTTCCGCTCCCGCAGAGGATGTGGACTATAGCTGGGCACAACCCCGCACTCAGCAGATTGCCGTGATCTATGCTCAGGGTAATATCGTGATGGGCAAGGGTACTCCCGGCCAGAAGATTGCTCATGCTACGATAGTGGAACAAATCAGAGCAGCCAGAAGAAACCCAGACTACAAGGGTATTATCCTCAGAGTGGATAGCGGCGGTGGATCTGCTCAAGCCTCGGATATCATCCTGCGTGAGCTGGAACTTGCGCAGAGCGAGAACCACAAGCCCATCGTGGTTTCTATGGCAGGTGTGGCTGGAAGTGGTGGATACTACATAGCTTGCGGAGCAGATCGCATTGTTGCCGATCCTGCCACGCTCACAGGTTCCATAGGTGTGATCGGGATGGCTTTCAACGCCGAACGGGCTTTCCGTAAAATTCGCCTGAACTGGTCAACCGTGAAGATGGGAGAACGCTCTGATCTGGGTTCCATGAACCGTGCCTGGACCGATGACGAGAAACAGATCATGACCGATGTGATCGAGCATACTTATCACGACTTCATCAGCAAAGTGGATGCCGGCCGTGAATCGATGGATTTGGACGCCGTTCACCGTAACGCCCAGGGTAGAGTCTGGACTGGTGCTCAAGCGCTCCAGATTGGTCTGATCGATGCTCTTGGCGGCATGGATGTGGCTTTGCAGCACATGAGAGAACTCACCGGGATCACCGGAGAGATAGATTTGGTTGATGCCACTACATCTGATAGTGGAATAAGCATCACAATGAAATCCAATCCTCTCTCTGCCTTCATGCCAATCGAAGAGCTGGAAAGCCTGAGTGCCGACTACCTAAAAATCTACGAACTCTATCGGGATTATGGCGATGATAACATTCTGATGCTGAGCCCCCTGAGTTTGGATCAAGTGCAGTTCTAAACAATATATCAGTTTAGAGAGATGATGCCGGATGATTCTATCCGGCATCATTTATTTATCGGGAAGACACAAGGCATAATTACCATTAAGTACATAACTATTAACAAAATGTATGGTAACCTGATCATAACAACTCCTTATGCTATTTTATCAGCATGAATTTCAGGGGTTTTGACCCTGTATCACGTTGATTTACTATGTATAAACCTGTGGAAAGCTTATTACCTCGATCATCTGTACAATCCCAAACAATCTCTCTTATATCTCTCATATATAGTGTTTTGACTTTTTGCCCTTTGAGATTATAAATGTCTAATACACTATTGTTCCTGGAGTTTGATCGTATTGTAAGATGCTGATCTAGTGTTATTGGATTGGGAAATATCTGTATCTCGCCGCTATTAATGGCCGCTAGATCATCATCACTTGAACTGGATACACCAACATTGAAAGTATAGATTGTACTTCCGTTTATGATGAACAGAGTATTGTTGCAAGAAAAAGCCTTACAGGAGGTTGGCTCTGCAGCACTTACCGGGAAATTAAACTCATGAACAACTGGAAAATCATAAGTCCATAATGCCGATACTACTATCGAATTGGGAAGCCGGGTTGAAAGAGTAGTAATGTCTTCTGAAACTGATCTTATCATGGGGATGTGGGAACCATAACAGAAAGTATGAGTTATGTTAGGATATAGCTCCAGTGGGCTCCTGTTGTAGTAAACGTAGAACTGCCCCAAGAATTCGTCAAAATACAGTCTCAGGAGTCCGTCATCGCCAAATTGCGAGATGTCCAAAAGCCACTCATGTATTGATGAAGGCGACACGAAGAAGTAGTAATGTAAGGAATCCAGTTCGGAGAAATGGCATTCCAGCCAACCGTCCGACATAGAGGTCAGGGGATAAGGGACATACCATTTATTAAGGATTGATTTTGGCTCAAACCCGGATTCCTTTACAAAATAGCCATGTAGTAGTGATACATCAGTGCTACCTTGGGTTGTAATGAAATTCCCAGACGAATCATAAGTATACCACACTTCTTCAAGGCCACCATCTTTTGCGTATAGAAAATGGGTGTCAGGCAATGAAAGCACCACAGGATCTTGATAAATCACACAGTTATAGGCATTGCCTTGGAGTAGTGTTACGCTGTTGCCTTCATTTATGCTATAGTAAACCAGGCTATCTGTTGATGCAATAGCAATAGCATCGATGGCAACAATATCTGTCATAGTGCGAATATTGAAGAACTGGTTTACAGAAACATCAGATATAATTCTACTAGTCAGGAAACTGTGATTTAGCATAATAACCGAAACTCCCGAAGTCAGTTTATGAACTAGATATAACCTGTTGAACCTCCATTTCCAATACATACCAGAATTCGTAATCCCTTCAAGCCCTGAAACCGTGCCAACATCCACAAGGGTTGTGGTTTGATTGCTCTGAGTATCATATTGAAAGGAACTGATTTGCAGGGTGGAAGGGCCATAGCTTAGTGCATAAAACTGGAGATCGCCATTGGGAAGTTGAAACACATGGTCGTATGTGTACGGAATAGTCAAAGAATCTATTAACGTAACCTCAAGTTGTGGCTGTTGTGCGTAGAACCTGCCTGGAATAAGTACGCAAAAAAGAGCAATAATAAAGCAACCTAACTGCGTAATGTGTTTCATATAATTCTATCCTCTATAAGTGACCAAACTAATCTAACACCAATTGGTATATCATAGAGGGCACGTATCCTGCTTGCTGGCAAGATCATTACCAAGCATATGATTACAAATGCTACATACATCATCTTATTCATGTTGAGTAGAGTAGATTAAACCCAAAATGTTGTCAAAGGCTATTTTACTGATTCGATCTTTCTGTGTCGCCATGCATTGTCTGATTTACTCATTCAAATGCCTCATGGCTCTCTAGTTCTATAATTGAGGTATGTGGAAAGCAGTCAACAACAATATAATTAGTTTATATCTACGCATAGTTGAAGGGCACCTTTGATATTGTTATCAACTATTATGCTATCAGAGGCTTCATATTTTTTGGATACTCGCGGTGCTTGTACAATAGTGTAGCAGTCATACTTCCAGATTGTTTTTTGACCATAACCCCCTCCTGCGGGATTCCGGGTTTTGTTGCTAAGGTAGAGGCGGTCGCCGTACCGCCTTCACTCCACCACTTCTCCACTAAGGCGCTTCGGAGAGTGCCAATACCCGTCGCGGGGCCCTTGTCGAGTCGCAAAATAACGAAAGAATTGTAAAAATATCCGCATTCCTAACGCTTTACGATATATAGAGATCGGAAACTGCGGAAAAGATTCCACTGGAAAGTGTCACCTCGGAGGCAAAAGTGTCCCCTATATATAAGTGAGGGGTTTCCTTCGATGTGCAATGTAGATTGTACGATTCACGATTTGCGGGGAGGCTCCCTTCTTGATCTTTAAAACAGTGGATAGAGTTTTGGTTGTGTGATGAGAACAATTGCGAGAGAGAAGAGAATATCCTCAAATAGAGCGTGAATCAATGGGATACAGGAGCTATCGTGTATATGCTACAAAAGCGTCGTCCTTTGGGCACACCAACGTGTTTGCGGTTTATACTCCGATAGTTGTGGAACTATAACAGAAAAGCCCGGGTTTGCACCCAGGCTTTCATTTATTCTATTGATTACCTGTTATTTTACCAGCATAGCCTTTTTCACAATGTCCTTATCAGCAGTATGCAGACGGTAGAAATAGACTCCGGAGGCAACACCTGTGCCGGCTTCATCTCTTCCGTTCCACACGAAGCTGTGCTGTCCCGCTGAGAGGCTGGAATCCACCAGAGTTCTCACGACCTGTCCACGCAGGTTGTAAACGGTCAGACGGGCAGAGCCGGCCTGAGCCAGGTTGAAGCGGATAGTCGTTTCGGGGTTGAAGGGATTGGGGTAGTTATTGAGCAGAGTGGTGACCATGGGAATAGTGGGATCATCGTTGCCCACAGCCGGGAATTCAAAGTTAATGAATTGGCTGGGAGCGCTATTACCCTGGTCGTATTTGGCTTCGATGTAGTAACTGTATGTACCATCCTGAACAATTGCTTCACTATAAACAGGCTCGGGTATCACACCCAGGTGCTCATAGTGACCGGCATTGATCCTTCTGTAGAGATTATAGCCCTGAAGTGTATAGGCTCCGGGAATTGGAGGGTCCCAGGAAAGAATCAATTGAGATTGCATCACTGTGAAGATAGGGTTTGTGATTGGAGCAAAGTAACCCAGATCGAAATCGTAATCATAGACCGGGTTCTCCAGATTCAGGGTGAAGGACGGGCTCACCTGGCTGTTGTAGCCTTCACAAAGAGCGGTCAGGGTGTAGTCTCCGCTGGAGAGATAGATGCTGTAGTTTCCATCTTCATCGGCATTGACTACCGTGTTATTTGAAGCCATCACTTTGAATTTGTCAAGCTCGGCATCGGTGTTACCGCTGGTTATTGTTCCGTTGGCAACACAGGCAAAATCTATGAAGCCATTGGTCTGGACGTCATCGATGAACCAGCCGGGAGCTTCCAGGCCTTGATCTGATGCCATTGTCCACTTGAAACGGACGTTTTGGTTTGAGTAGGCTGAGAGGTTGAAGCGAGCCAGATACCAGGAGGACAACGTGCTGGAGTAACCCGGTTCACCCAGTGCTACCACATTGCTGGCAGGATATCCACCTTCGGGCTGCAGGAGATTCCAGGTGCTGCCGCCATTGGTCGATATCTTGACGTTGCCACCATCATACATGCTTTCAAACTCATAACGATGCCAGAATTCCAGTACGTAGTTCTGACCTATATAGATATCGGGAGAGACAAGGGTGAGGTTCGTATTGGGCAGATAGTTTGAGTTCAGCCTGGTTCCCCAGACGGCGACTCCGGAATGAGCTCCTGCATAGCTGGAGCCACCCCATTCCCAACCACCTGTTGCTGGGGTCGCATAGAAGGCACCATCATCCGTCTCAAAATCTTCACTCATACCTGTGGAACCTACTGATAGCATGATCTGTTGGTTCTGAGCGTTAATAAGTTCACCCAGATAGGTGAGATAGAAAGTGATGAAGTTGCCGAGCTGTACATTGGGTCCCAGAGTGAGAGCATAAACTGCCTGTACAGTCTTACCGGCTGGTATCTCAGGAATAAGAACGTCTGTATCAATCAGATTCACATTGGCGTCCAGGCAGGTGATGTAGCTGGTGAGATTGCGGGCATTCACTTCAGAATTGTTCTGATAGTTCACGATCAGCTTGATAGTTTCTCCTGCTTCTGCCAAGCCATTGCCATTACCATCAAGATCGTTTAAAAAGACCTTGCTGATACTGACGGCAGGCTTCTGCACAGTGAAGCTGATGGGATATTGCCAGCTGTTGAGGCTGGTGCTGACGTTGCAGATCAGGCTCACGACATGATCGTCCGGGCAATTCTCGGAGATCACAAGCTGGAGGGGACTGATGTTGATGCCATATCCGCTTCCCGGGATGCTGTTGTAAGAGCTCTGGTTGTTTACAACCGTTACATAAGGATTGGAGAGAGCTCCCACCAGACTTACTTCCGTGGCGGTATTGAGCCCGATGTTATTGAGCTTCACACCCAGTTCCAGAGTTTCTCCCGGCTCCACGAGTCCATCCATGTTCTGATCATTGAGGATCACCTCGCCAATCACCAGATGAGCATTCTGATGCAAGACTGGGAGAGTCGTGATCATCAGAGCTTTCTGGTTTGATAACGGAGCGGCTGTGAGGGGATAGGTGTTGTTATAGGAATATTCCAGACCACGGGTATTGGTGTGATCTTTGATACCTATGGTGCTGTAACCTCCATGAAGAGGAGGATATCCGCTTCCACCGACATCAACGTTGTTAAAGGTCTGATATTGTATTTTGATCTTGCCATCACCCAGACCTGTGGGGTAGAAAAGTGGATCGTAGAAGATCACCTGGAAGGTTTCCAGGGAGCTGGTGTTGAAACCATTACGCATCTTGTAATACTCGATGATAAAGGTGTGCTCGGCTTCATTGAAATACCTGTAGATTGCTGCATCACCGCTAAACGCCATATCATCCCAGAAGGGAGCGATCATCGGGGAGGGTCCCATAGCACCGGGTAAACGGTAGTTTCTAAATTCACCATTGGCAGAAGCGCCCATGGCGATGAATCCATTGCTGCAGACCGAGATCTGGCTGTAATCCACACCATAGAACTTGAAGGTAAAGGGCAAATCCACAGTCTTGATGGATATGGAACCGTTGGGGTCACCTTCATCATAGGAATCATGGTTATCGTTATATCCTGTGATGGCTGTGCCGCCTCCGCCCAGGCTGGGATTGATCTCCATCCATTCATAGGTAGGACAATCCGGATAGGCGGTATCGGTTTCATCGTAGATGAAGTAACCATAGGCATCCGGACCCATCGGAGTGTTTTGGGAAGGAGTGCCAACCGGAATATTGAAGCTCACAACTTGTTCAAAGCCCTGATCGTTGTACAGCCTAAGAGTAAAGGGCATCTGCATACCCGGAATAATAGCTGCCCGGGCAAAGAGACCGAAGCCATCAACTGAACCGGCAGTCCCATTGGCCAGGATATTGCCATAGAATGACAGAGAATCAGTTACCTGAACCAGATCGTTCAAGGAGCGTAACTCACCCCAAACTTCGTTTGCACCAAAGCTCATATTGTTTATTACTGTGATTTCAAGGATTCCATTTTCTGCAGGATCCATCACAGCATTTCCGCCTGAGCTCAGAGTGTAGTTGCTCAGTTCAAGGCCGGCATTGATACTGGTAAGATGGAAGATGGACTGATACTGGTTGCTGGCCTGATCGGTTAAGGTCAGGGTGAACCGCGTATCATGAGTGGGTTCCACATTTGTATCCACAGAGAAGACAAAGGCTGTGTCATTTTGACCAGCGTTGGAAGGGGCAAGAGTGGGATATGTGCTGGAGGCCTGAGTTATCGTGATAGCTGGATCTGTGGTGCTCAAAGTAGCAGTAAGACCGCTAACAGTATTCACCGTCGTGTTATTCAGATTCACTCTCAAGGCCACTGTTTCGCCAGCATTAGCAACACCATTGCCATTGCCACTGGAGCCTTCTGTTCCGTTATCAACCAAGACCTTATCGAAATAGACCAATGAACCAATGCCATCGACACTTACGTTCTGTTGAACAGGTTTGTAATCATGACGGCTGGCGGTTACCACGCAGGAGCCTGTGAGGGAGGTAGGCAGGAACAACGAGCAAAGGCCTTCGGCATTTGTGAAACCTTTTGCCACGATTGCTGAACCCAGATCAGACCATATTGTCACGCTAACGCCTTCGACTGGCATGCCTTCAGCGTTAGTTACATAAACGTCATATATCGGAGTCCCTGAAGCAATGGTGCTCTCAGCAACCATGGTGAGACCGCCGGGAATACCCACAAAGACTTCAACCGTGGGATCACCCATCAGGTTACACCAGTGCGCAAAGTAGTTTGCAGGGCCGGGTTGGGTGGAACTGTAGGTGGAGGCAAGATAGAGCTTACCATTCAGAACAGCTTCGCCCATAGTCCTCATGTGATAGGTAAGAAGACCATCGTAGATACCACCGTTTAAGGTATTGTTAAACATCGTATGGGTCCCGGAAGTGGACATACCTGTGGCAGTGATAGCTCCACCAGGAGTGGCAGCCGTTCCTGAACGCATGAAGGCTTCAGTAGTAGCTGTGTCATTCTCAAAGTTACCCGTAGAACAAGTAAGGATGGTTGCATGAGGCATCTTTGCACCGTTGGTGGGATTGGAAGGTGGGCTCCAACTGCTCATCCCAATATAGCCTCTATAATTGAAGAATTCCACCCCCAGAGTGAGGGCAGAATTCATTGTAGAAGAAAAACCTGAACTGTAGTTCTCGATAAAGCTATAGTTCGGATTGACCTGCAAAGCCATCTCTTTGATGAACTTATTGACATACATGGTAGAAATACCACTGGAAGAAGGATCGCCAACCAGCATCATGCGGTTCATCCAGCTGGCTGCAGTGGGATCGATATTGACGTCTCTTTCATAGGAATAGATCTTGTTGAACAAAACGATCAACTGAGAAAGGTTTTCGGCAGAGATTCTACCGATGAAGACATCTCCAAGTGTGTCACTACCAGACAAATGGGTATAAGGGTAATCACCCTTTCCACCATAACTGGAGTAGCTTTCCGTAAAGGTCGGAATGGGATAGCTACCATTGGTATCTCCCAAAAGAACTATAAAATCCGGACGAGTCTCCAGATTGTTGTATTGAGTTTGAATATAGGATTTGATCGCTGTAGTATTGGTTCCTGTCACTGCAGTGCTGACCACATTAACCTCGTGGCCTTTCTGCCGCTTCCAGGTTACAAACTGATTGAGCTGAGCCAGGAAAGTAGCATCTGTGGAATTACCATGAATCAAGAGGATACGGCTGTTTTTGAATATATTGGCTTCCAATCTGAAGTCATTGAAGTTGCTGATCATGGATTCATAGAGCTTTTCCCATACCGGACTGTAACCATCGTAAGGAGCCAGCTCATTGATCCCGCTTTGATTGTTGAAACTAATGCTGACTTCCAGATTGTCATATACTCTCAGGCTGTTTGACCGAGGATCCCACTGCACGGGAGAGAGATTCAATTGAATGACCCTGAAATCTCTGATAATCATAGGCTGAGTGAAAGAAACCAGCCTGGCGGGATAGAGATCCTGCCCTTCGTAAACACTACGGTTAAGCTCCAGATTGGCTGCCTGCATCTCATCGGGGATCACAGGATACGGCTTGATTCCCGGAATCTCACGATAGCTTCCCGGATTCACATTCACTTCAAAGCTGCCTGTGGCAGGGATAGCAATCATTCGGGAATAAAAGGGGATTTCTGGGTCACCATCTTCAGCGGTGACTTCGGCTCCGGGCAGGCTAAGCTTATCATAAGCCAGACCAGAGAAATCTTCGGAAACTCTCTCCAAACCAGGGGTTTGAAGTGTGACTAGCATCTGTCTGCTATTCAGAGAACGGACGCTAACAGGGTTGCTGCCGGTTGTGGCAAGCAGTGAATAGCTTGCCAGGATCAGTAGCAAGACCAGGACACATACCTTTTGTTTCATTTTTCCTTCTTCTTCAAGAATATAGTGAAAGACCTGAAGCCATTCGGCTCCAGGTCTCATGATCTAGTATTTAGCGAGGATGTCTGCCGCTACTCATTTAATATTGTACACCAGGATTCCGTTATCACGGGAAGCAATTATGATCTTATCCCCATCAAACCTGGCTCTGTTGCTATAGCCACAATCGGTGATTCTTTGTAAAAGCGTGGGGTTGGTAGGGGAACTGATATCAAAGAGATAGACGCCACCGCTGTTTGAGCTGACTACCGCCATATTTCCGCGCACATCAACGGATGTGGCATAACCGGTGGTATTCCAACTCTTCAGGAACACAGGATTGGCAGGATTAGTGATGTCCACCACGGAGAGTCCGCCCTGGCGCCCTGCAACATAAGCATAGTTTCCCACGACCTTGACTTTCTGAGCCTCACCGGGTAAGGCTATCTCACCCACTTGGGCATGAGAGGTTCTATTGTAGATCACCAAGCCCCGCTGTTGTGCCGCTAAAAAGACATGAGAGGCGGTGAGATCGAAACCGGAAGAGGAGGCAGGAGGAGTGATGCCATAGTCATATCCCAACCAGAGTTGGTTGTTGTAGGAACTAAATTGGAAGCTGCGCCCGGCAGTGAAAGCTATTTCTATCCGGTTGCTATTCGTGGGATTGGCAATTTTATAGATCTTCAAATCCGAGATATCAGCAGTTGCTCCGATCACAGCATCGATGTACTTGATGCTATCCGGCTTGGTAGTGTCTAAAATATAGACAGCATCCGTGGCTTCCACTTCGGTAACAAAGAGCCGGTTAAACTCTTTCATTGCAGCAATCTTACGGATTCTGAACAGGGATTTGAAGCCTCCAGTGGCTTCTTCAACCTTGGTAAGCCAACGCATGGATCCGGTGGCTTTGTCTATGATCGCAAATCCGCCCTGATCCAGAGCAGCATAAATGTAATCTTCATCAAAGTCTATATCCCGGGCATCACCAACTACAGGAAATGAACTATCCAGTTCCACATATTCCTGATCTTGCCATTCGGTGCTACGCTCGGCACAGGCACTAATAAATAGCAGAACGGCTGTCAGGAGAACCAGTAAAAGTCTCTGTCTCATAAGTTCCTCTCTATCTTAAATTCTCTTTTGATCTGTTTTTCAATCAATATGCAAGATGTATTCCGAACTGCAGAGATTCGTGAGGAATTGCATATTTTTTCAGCATGCAAAGCCTCCGGGGACTTGATCCGGGTTGAATCAGCCTCGTTTGTTTCTCAATTCATGCCGCCGTGCTACCGCCATACTGCCGCCGTGAAGAGGGCTGTAACCCGGCTGGGTTGTGGTAGCGATCCGGCAGAATTCAATCAGCAGGAAGGGATGTGGAAGGAACGATGATCTGGATCGAAGAACTAGGGCGTGGCTTTGCGAATAAGGAAGGGGAGAAACTTCACTTCAGAATCACGCCAGTCTATCCGGTTGAAGAACTCCTCTGCAGATACAATCGGAGTAATGACATGGGTGTCCTCAATAATGCGCTCCTCCACCCAAAAGTTCATAGGTCGGCGGGAGGCAACCACACAGAAGGTGCCGTTCTCAGAGCTGAGCCCCGGTGAGAGAGTCATCGGGATATAGAAATCTCCTTGAGGATAGCGGATAGTTTGCCTGGGACTACTGGCTTCAGGCCAGATCTCCAGGATGTTGATGCTGTCTCTGGAAATCACTCCCACCAACATATATAGTGGCTCCAGAGTTTGAAAGCTGATAGTAGCGCGTTCGTTCTCCCAAAAGGTGCTGGTGTTGAGCTCTGCCATGAAGTTCACCGAGCTATGTGCGCTTCTCTGATCGTCCAGCTCGATAGACATATCTACAGTCACACGGTAGAAATCGTTGGAGCTGAAATCTGTTTCGGGAGGTCTGTTTAGAGAATAGGACAGCACAGAAGCACGTGCCATCACGCCGATATAGCGATTAAAGAAATCCCTGCCGCATTCATCGACCAGGCTCTCCTCTGTGGTAGTACCGGAGAAGACATCTATAGTTCCGTTTTCCTGCACGCAGCGTTGCAGGGCTTCGGTTTTCGCCCGCTCGATAGCACGATTGGGAGCTTCATCGTAGGTGGCAGTGATTGTGTGAGTATAGCTTGGAATAGTCCTGCGAACTCCAGACAGATAAGCACATGATATCAGCAGCAAAGTGCACAGCCAGATGCTCTTACTCAGATAAGTCATTCTGCCAGCCTTATCAAGACGCGGTTGGGATCCGGTGTGTTGAACACAGGATCCTGGTCTTTCTCCAAGACGGCTGCCACTTGAGACACTTCTCTCTGCACATACTGTTGCAATTCTCCCACTGTGATACTGCGGTCATTATTGGCATCAGCTTCACCTTTCATCCCTTTCATCAGGAAGTAGGAGAAGAGCCCATGGTTCTTTTCCGGATAAGCCCAGGAGATCTGCGAAGGTTGGGAGGCACTGAAAACATTCATGTTCTGCCCGGGTTGGGGGGCCTCTACCCTCAGGCCGATAGCACGGCCTGCTTCAAAGAGAGTGCCGTCATCCCTTGTGGAACCAGAGAAACAAGCATCGATCATCACTGTAATGCTGTTGTGAGGAATGCTTTCCAGATTGGCATATAGTCTATCCAGGGGGTAGCAACTTCGCTGGATGTTTTCCAGCCTGCCATCGTTTGGCACCAGATATGCCTTTTGCGTAGTCATGTCCGGAACGCCATGTCCCGCATAGTAAAGATAGATATCGGGCTGAGTATCGCGAACTCTCCCGGTGAGCCTTCCACCTTCTCCAAAGAGATAGTCGATAGCGCTGAGCGTGGCCTGTTGATTGATCAAACTCAAGATGTTGTATTCCGGGATGCCCAGAGTGTTTTTGAAGTACTCTTTCATGAAGTTGGCATCACGCTCGGCAAAAGGAACTGAGTTTGTGTTTACATAATTCTCTATTCCGATAATCACTCCAAAGGCATTCTGGTTTCGGATGCCCCGGGGGATGTTCTCTTCGATATCCACGCTCAGACCAGTAGCCAGGTTGATCACAGAGTCTGTGGGCCTGGTGCCGGTGATGGCAAAGTCGCGGATGGTTCTCTGCCGGGATTGCAGGCTCAGATTGAGGGGAGTTGGCTCTGGTGAATAACGGGAACGGAGCTCCGATATCCTGATGGCCACTGGGAAAGCTGTGGCTTCCCGATTGGCTATCAGCTCCAGGTCAAGATCGCTGAATTCTCCAGGTCCTAAATCTCCCAAACTGGCAGCCGTTACGGAGCCAATTGTTCTCACTCCCTCTCCAAGCTCGGGACTTGCAGTAACGTTGCGGGCTCTGCCCCCACCGATGTTTTGAATCCTTACACGAAGGGTAACGGCTTCATTGGGACGAATCATCCCATCCCGGGAGTCTATTCCGTAATCCGCTACCACGAGGTTTGGTGCTTGCAGAGCAGCCGTCCCAAACGTGATGCTCACGGGATCGGGATAAAAACCGTAGAGTTCTCTGAAACTTATGTTCAGACGCACAGAGCCATCTTGCACCACGTCTGTGGCTGCCACATTGATCCTGGCCTCAATCGACTGTCCCGGAGGGATCTCACCCACATAGACAGAACTCTCCCAGCTCAGTCCCTGCAGTGCCTGCCCTTCCACCACCAGCTCAACCCCCATGGCCAGCCCATCTCCGGTATTTGAGAGGTTGATAGCAAGGTAGCCGGATTCCTCAGCATCCAGGAAGTTGTTTCCGGAGGGCTCAAAGATTCGTTCGACCGGCTCTGCAACCAATAGCGGAGGTCTGTAACCTTCCGGTAGAGAGGTGATTGTGCCCACCGATCTATCACCAATGGCATAGGTGGCATTATCGGAATATAGCTCCCAATTGCGGTATTCCCACTGTAAGTTTCTATTCAGTTGCCTCTCAGCTCTCAGCTGGATACGGCTGATATTGGTCTTTACATATTGAGCAATTGCAGGTGAAATCTGACAGAACTGCACTTCATCTGTATCCCTGATCAGGATGGGAAGTCGTTGATTGTCCGGATCATAAGTGCCAAAATCAAAGTTTCTGGAGCTATAGATCTCTTTGGAGGCAACCAGTAGCCCCTCAATCTCCTGCTCTATCTGACGGCGCCGATGAGCCAGAGCCTGGCGCATGCCTTCTTCCCGATTGTCATAATCCTGAATAATCCGTTCCACGTTTCTATCCACATCAGACAGTCTTCTTTGGTAGGATACGGTGTCCTCAAACTCGCCTTTGGGCGGCACGTTGCGAGCATTGGTCACAGCAGCTTCCCGCTCCTTGCTCAGATCAACTGTTGTGCTTCTCATAGCCATCAGAGCTTGCAGTGCACGTATACGCTCGATAATAGATTGATTGGCCAAGACTTGGCTTATCAAAGCCATACAGATCAGACTAAGTAAAATCTTCTTCATAGATACCTCTAGAAAAATGGGCTCAGATTAACGTTTAAAAAGTAGTTCACACCATCCAGGAAGTAGTTCTCAATAGGTAAGTTGGCGTTTGTGACAGGAGCCGGTGTGTTTGATAGATTGTAGTTTTCCCAATCCAGCACCTGGTCTTTGTTGTACCACTGTCCATAGGTTACCTTGCTGTATCTGGCACCGGCGCTGACAGAGACATACCAGGTTTTACCCAGCTTTATCCCCAGTTGAGCGCTGGCTTCACCGGCAAAGTTGAGCTTGTCGCTGCCTGTGGTTTTTCGGGCTCCCTCATCATCGTAGAACCCGGTGATATAGCTATACCGCACACTATTCAACAGGCGTTCTTCAAAGATAGCTCTCTGCACATTGAGGGCAGCTCTGCCACCCAGATTCAGAAATGCTCCATAGCGAAAGAGGGGAATCATCAGGCCAGTGTGCATCGAAAGTAAATCCAGATTGTAGGCATTGACCTTTTGGTCTTTATACACTCCCTGCATCAGAGACACATTATCAGCCACACCCACTCCCAGATATAGCGAAGGACGCTGTCTGGTCTGTGAGCCAAAGCCAGAGAAGGTGGCCTTGAGAGCACAAACAGAGAGGGACTTCAGATCGGAGATCTCTGGAGGGAGATTGGCATAGATCCTGCCATTGAAGGGGAAGATCAGACCTCCCGAGACGTATCCGGCAAAGTCATCCCTCCGTCTTTGAAACGAACTGGATTGAGCAATCTGCCAATTGAAGGCTAATCTGGAGCTTTGCCAGGCGTTGATGGTGACTTCCTGCTGCAACGAGCTGAAATCCGAGCGGGGCTGCCCGGAGATTCTCCATAGCCCAGTGGGTAATGCCAGCCGGGAACGTTCTGTGTAGCTCTCTGTGTAGTCACCAATCGTATAAGAAGTATTTGCGATGTTTGAGCTCAAGCTCAGGAAACCGAAGCTATCCACTGCATCATACAGGTATGGTTCCAAGAGGCCTGAGGCCATGGAACGGTTGAAGGCAAAGGCGTTGAATTCGTAATCCCGCATCTCTTTGAGCTCCAGAATAGGCTCCCATAGTATCAGGATGCTAGATCCCCCTGCGGCATTCAAATATCCTCCGCCCAGAGCTCTCAGTTTCTCCCAGTTTGAGCTTCTGTCTCTGCGGGCAAAGAGATAGATATCGTAGCGGGAGCTCGAGTCAAAAGAGCTGAGATCAACCGTGATCTCGTAGCGTCCGTTCACTGCAACTGCATTGTATGAAGATATCTGTTGCGCCAGACAGACCGACGCTATCAATAGAATAAACATGCAAGCCAAGATCCTTGCCAGAGCTGAAACCATCTTCCAAACCTCGAATATTTTAGGGGACAAAACAGTCCTCTTTTGCTATAGCACACAGTTATAGGAAATTTAAAAGCTGTCAAGAAAAACCAGCTTTGCAAAGAGATTATAGCTGATTTGCCTAAGCTCCCAAGCTTATTCCCGGACAGCCTCCACTCGGTAGAAACCCCGAGCTCTGGAGCTTGCAGATGAATCGATGTAACAGGTTTGGGGAGCCTCAACCGTGCTCAATAAACTAAACCTGCCATTACTTTCAGCACAGAAATAGACCCGGTAGAAGCTGGGATAACCGGTGGAAGCCTGCCAGCTCAGAACTAAGCCCGGGATAACTGGATGACGGCCAAGAGTAAGATTCTGGGGTGGTGAGGGGGGAGCAGAATCTATGATGGAAAAAGTATTGCTGCTTATCTTGTAATAGGGGCTCACATTTTCCACCAGCCTTACTTTACAGTTCACTGAAGGTGTGGATGGAACAGTCCAATCGAAGCTGTTGTTCCCTTGTACGACAGGTCTGGTTCCCTGACTAATCCAGGAGGTGCCTCCATTGGTCGAGTATAGAAACAGAACCGTGCTCTGATTGCCCGTGTAACTGAAGACGATCGGATGGAGGGAGCCAAACTCCCAGATCTCACCGCCAACCGGATTGTAGATCCCGAGCGTACCTCTCACAATCATACTCACGTTTATGGAAAAAACCGTATTTGAGGGATCATTCGATGATCCAGCAAGGCTGGCCGTGTAGGTTCCGGGATTCAGCCCAGTGTTATTGAAGCTCAGGACGACGCTCTGAGCCGCCCCTCCTACTGCAATAGTGCTGCTGAGCTGAGTAAGGTTATTGATCTGAAGCCACACCGGTGCATTTGTAATGGTTAAAGAGTAGTTCAGAGGAAGATTCCCTCCATTAGTCACTATTAGTGTCTGAGTTGAAGTCTGGCTCGGCTCCATATCGGCACTGAAGACAGTAGAGCTTAGCCCCAGATTGGGTTTCCCTCCCTGACCGCTGAGTGAAATTGTCCGGTTTCCTCCACCTGCATTATGTGAAATTGTGAGAGTCCCGCTATAGGCTTGAACTGCTGTTGGATTGAAATAGACAGAATAGCTGTTTGTGGCTCCAGCCGGAACGCTGAATGCCGTCGAGTTCCTTCCCGGAACTGCAGCTTGAAACACATCCATAAAGATATCCGGGGAGGTCTCCTCCCTGCCTGTTGTGGCAAGAACGATGTATCCGGCAGTCGTGGACAGGTTCCCGGAAAGCAGTGCGGCTCCCGGATTGGAGATCTGAAACGTCTGAGACGGGATAGTGTTTATCATTACTGTACCGAAGGAGATAGACACAGTGCTCAGTGCGATCTGGGGTTGTGGAGCAAGAACCGTCAGGTTGATAGGAATCTGTACTGTGCTGTTGTTCACACTATTGCTACTGATAGTAATCTGAGACAGATAGTCTCCGGGAGTGAGCCCTGCGCTGTTGATACTAACATTCACACCAGCACTTGCTCCAAAGCCGGTAAGGCTTCCTGTCACCGCCGTCTGTCCATTAACGCTCACCCAGGGTGTGGTTGTATAGCTGATTTTGGTCACGACCACCTTATCCAGGCATACTCCATATCCATAACGCGCTGAGCCTTCAAAAGCAACATAGTAGGTGCCGGTGATATTAGGTAAGGGAATGGTCTCCTGTGTCCAGATCAGGTTTTGCTCCGTATAATCCGCAAGTAAGACCCAAGCCCCTCCGGAGGAGGTTTTGTAATAGACCTTGAGATAATCCATATTCATGTAATCCCCCTGTGTGTGATAAAAACTCAGGCTTGCAGAGATCGCCTCCGAGAGATTCAAGGGAGGAGTGATGAGTTTCGTCACGCTGGCATCGTGTGAAGCAATGAACAACCTGGCATTGTAAGATCCATCATAGGCAGCCGGAGGATGACTCATGTAGCCGCCATTGGTAAACGACCAGCTCAGAGGATCACCTGAGACCTGTTGCTCAGTCCAACCAGTTGGACGAACGCTCGTAGTGAAGCTTTCATTCAAGACTGTGGTTGTGACTGTCGGCAAGCTGCAGTAGTAATTGAGGGTTACATCTCCCAGGTTTGTGATGTTCAGAGTTTGGGCTGAGCTGGAATTCTCATTGATAGAAGCAGAAATGGAGCTGGGATTCCAGTGGATCTGTGGAGGAGTGGGGGTTCCATGATAGAAGCTGATAGTTTCTCCGGCAGACCCAATATTGAACAAAGACAGACCACCGCTGAATCCATTCGTGAGAAAGGGAATGGGGTTGGTGGTAGCATTGATGGCTGTGCGGCCGGATTCCAGGCTGAAGAAGGCCTCGTCGATATCTCCTTCGGCTGAGACAGTTCCATCCGGACGGTAGAGATAGACTTCATCCGGAGGTCCTTCTGCATTTCCCCAGCTCACAGAACTATCTATCCTATATACCAGCAAACCGGAGCCGGGAATGGAGCTTTCAAACAAGCCCGTTTTCTTTCGGTACTCAATGATGTAATACTCCGTTGAGGAGAAGACGGAGTTTACCCGATAAAAGCATTGTGTGGGAGATGACGGAGGGTTCAGGCTGTAGATGCCATATCCGGAGATGACCCCCGGAGCAGCAATCCAATGTCCATATTTCCACTTCATAAAAGCACTCATGTGCTGGGGCGGATTGGTGGTGCCTGCCATCAAATCCCAGACTCCCACCGGCACGCTGTTGTTGTGGTAATGATACAGATCAGGGGCTCCCAGGCTGTGAAAGAACTCATGACAGATCACTCCCACATTGAAAGCTGCCAAGTGACCCTGGATTTGAACATTGTAGTCATAGACCCGTTTCCCCCGCAGAGTAACAACCCTGTCATAAATAGACCATTGATGCGGCCAGAGGATATCATCTTCAAAAGCTCCTCTGATCACGAAGACCACGTTATCGACCTTGCCATCGTTATCGGAATCGAGCACTAAATTAGCGGGAACCAAAGAACTGATGCCGGCTATTGCATTTTCCATCAGGGTAAATTCCCGTTCTCTGCGCTCAGCCTCAGTCTGGTAGCCAGAAAACTCGCAATAGTAAGACCTGGGGTGCGAATCTTGCCAAGAGACCACATATCCATTGCTGGGAGACGGATAGAAGGTGGAATTGATGGTTAGCTGATTGAAGGATACTTCCCGATAATAGTTTTTTAGAGATGCAGCACCGGTGTTGAACCAAGATGAGTAGCTATTGAAGGTCTGATCAAACTCGGTTTGATCACTGAAGCGAATGAAGACTACCAGGTTGTTAATCGTGCCTGTTGAGGGCGCTGTTCTTCCATCTGGAGCTTGATATCTGCTGTTCCGCAGCTTACGGTACTCTGCTTCATCAAGGTTGATTCCGGGCTGGATATTGGCCGAAGCAGGGTTGTCGCGACCGGCTATCTGCGCTCCGGGAGTGATTTTCTGCCCACCGGAAATTGCATAGGCGTACCACCCAGAATCAGGATCTTTCACAATTGTGTAGCCATCCTTATCGTGCAGCCAGTTATGGTATTCATCGCCGGAGGCAAAACAGCTAACTATCGAGCCGTCGGGTTGTGTAATACTGGTGGGAACCTCGCTGAGATAGGCGGCACCCAAAGGTAGCCATAGCAGGCCACAGAATGATAGAAGAATAAAACAGAATCTCAGTTGTCTCTGCATCTGATCTCCTTTTTCTGTTGAATCTTAGGCAGAATTACAAGAGATGTTGCTTATCACATCAGTAATCTATGTCAAGAAATTTCGCACAAACTGAATGGATCCAGAGCCAGACTGCACCAAGAAGACCCGTATTCTCCTCTCAGGCATACAGATAGCTATTTCATTTGGTAGATTAGCCATAATTTAATACAGGATAAGCCTTTCCTTAGCTTTCGCTAAG
>JAEZUG010000062.1 GCA_023421135.1 Candidatus Cloacimonadota bacterium
TTCTGATCCAGAGCAAGAGCCGGAACTACGGTGTCCGCTATATCCTCGGGCAGAATGGTTATATTGTAAACCGGGTAATTCTCGTTGCCATCAATATGGTCAGCCTTTAGTGAAATGGCATTAAGGCTCCATCACTATTTCCATATCCATAAATCCAATCCGTCCTATCTTCATTTTCTGTCCCATCTAAGAACTTACTATGCGGTGATTCATTTGCTGTGCTTTCGAATACTGAGTACTGCGCTATATGCATCATTACTATTTGTCAAGAATTTGAATTGTGCGTTTTCCCAAGAAGTCAAGTATATGTTGCGAATCTTCCACGTCCCATTCATTAAGGATTGTTAAACCTTCTCTAAACACATAGTCTGCTACCAGATAGCTCCCTCGTTACACTGATTACCCATAACTTAATGCAGGATAAGCCTTTCTTTAGCTTTCGCTAAGGAATCGCTAAGGGATCGCTAAAGCAGCGCTAATGAATCGAAGGAGAGAGCAGGGGGGTGGATTTGGTGGAGTGTCTGGGGTGAATCTCCCAGTCTAGGCCTGGCGTCATAGCCCGGAGGGCGAAAGATCATAGCGAGGGTGCGAAGCGCAGCGGAGCCCCTCGTAAAAGTGAGTTCTGATTATGTTTATGATATCATCCCTTCCCCCTCTTGGAAAGCGCCAGCGCTTTCCAAGAGGGGGAGGGGATTCCAAGATTATGCCAGGATGATTCAACGCAACGAGGGGCTCCGCTTCTTTTCCCCATCAAACCGTATGCGGTTTGATGGGGAGACAGAAGCTCTGCACCATCGCTATGATCTTTCGCCTCTGCGAGGCTTCTTTCCGGCAGAACATCTCGTCTGAAGCCTGAACAGGCTCCGTGGATTCCTGACTTCGAGGCTGTTTGAAAAGGAGCAGATTGTCCCGAGGTAGTCAGGAAGTCCGGAACGAAGTGGAGGACGCTGAATATAGCCCAGGACGCAGTCCTGGGGGACATGGCAAAGACAAACCTCTTAGTAAAAAGCTCCCGCCCATACCTTTGAAAGCTTACGCTCAAAGGTATGGGCGGGAGCTAATGTGTTCCTACGAATGCGCAACCCGAAAAACCCAGGACTGCGTCCTGGGCTATATTCAACGCCCTCCGGGCTGATAAAAGTGTTTTAACACAGTCTCGGTCCCACCCCACCAAACCGCAAGCGGTTTGGCGAGGACCAGGGCGCAGGAATGACGGGATGCTGGGCTGGCTGGGAGACTGAAGACACATATCTGGAGGGGCAGACCAAAGAGTGGCAGGTTGCATTAGTTTTGGTGTGGCAAACTCCTTTTTGCCACAGAGCTCGGAGAGCTCTCCTGTAGGCAGCTCCGCTGCCTCTGCCAATTCGGAGATTGGCAGACCAAGATCGGGAGCGACAGCTACGCAGTTCTGTTCACTGTTCACTGTTCACTCGCTGGTCACTTGTCACTTGTTACTTGTCACTCCCAAGAAGCGACATGATGTCGCTTCCACTCTCGTCACTTGTCACTTGTTACTTGTCACTTCCCAAAGACCAATTGATAAGCACAAACCGCAAAAGCCACACCCACATTCAGGGAATTCTTCCAGCCCTGCACCGGAAGCATCACCACCTGGTCGGCTTGCTGCAGAACCTCTTGCTCCAAGCCCAGGCTTTCATTGCCCAGGATCAGAGCCAGGGGAGCATGCACGCTAGCCTGGAAGATGGATTCAGCCGTCTCGGCAGTCTCCAGAGCGACAATCTGATAGCCTAGTGCCCGGTAGTGCCCGATCGCCTGGAGGCTATCATCAAAGTGCTGCCAGGCTACTTTATCCTCTGTTCCCATCGCAGTCTGCACCAGTTTGGGATGAGGAGGAACGGCAGTGATCCCACACAGAGCCAATTCTCCCAAGCCTAAACACTCAGCCGTCCGAAAGATGGAGCCGACATTGAAGGCAGAGCGCAGATTATCCAGGATCACCACGATCCGGCTGGCTCTGTGGAGGCTTGATTGATCTGCCCAACGCAACCCGTCCCCTTTGAGGATGGCCATATCGCTATCCCTCAGGTCTTCCCTCTGAGCTCTGAGATCCAGCAGAGTGCGCAGAAACACTTCTCTATCCACAGCTTCCTGTTGCATTAGGCAGGAAAAAACTTTACGATTATCCGCATCCATCCAGGATAGAAGATGCTGCAATTCCTCTCTGAGAGCCTCGAAGCGGGAAGCATCTCCGGCATAGTGTTCCAGCTCGGCCAGAAGTCTTTCCACGGCCTTTATCTGCTTCTGGGGCTCCAGAGCTTTGAACTTAGTTTCCTGAAACTTATAGATTCTTTGGATAGGTCTCTCCAGCTATTTTTTGTGCCAGAATCTCCGGAGCGGGACTTTCGGACAAGGTTTTTCTTGACTATTTGCAGAGTTTACAGAGAAAGGTGAAGATGGCTTGCATTGCATAAGAGCCTGCTGACCGGACTAATTAAGGAAGAGATAGAATGATATCCATATTTATAGACTACAAACTGGAACGTTTCGAAAAAGAAATCAAGCACGCTATGAGCTTTATTTTCGACAGCCTGGGCTACAGCCACACTTTTATTACAGATCTCACCAAGCTCAGGAACAACGACATCCTATTTATCTATGCTTTTGCAGAGCCTTCGGTGGAGGATCTGCGCGCTTTGGCACGCTTCTACATCACCATGTTCATCCCTGCCGATGCCGAGCTCTATGATGCCAAGACCTACAGCACCGGAAAACTCAAGCGCAATCTGAAGGAAGTCAAGCTCCTCTCTCCCACTCCTGTGATCTCCCCCCGCACCTTTAAGTACCCGGCAGAGAACTACTCTGAACTGGAGATCAACGCTGGCAAGTTCAATTTCGATATAGTCGCCAATGTTTTCTTCCATCTTTCCAGCATGGAAGAACAGATCGACCAGCAGCGCAACGACGCCGGATGCTATCCCGAAACAGCCAGTGCTTTCTATAAATATCGCGAGCTTCCTTTTGTGGATAATATGCTCTGGCTCATGGACAGCATGATCCGCGAGCATAGTAAGGCAGGAGGCACTTACATCGTGCAGAAGATGAATTGGCCCACAGGGCAGGAATCTGCCGCTATCCTTTGCCACAGCGTGGACGATCTGCAAAAATGGGATCTGCAATCCCTGATTCTCTCTATTGCCGATGACCTCCTGATGATAGTCAGCTTTTCCTGGATGCAGTTCTGGCATCAGCTTGCAGGTAAGTTCAAGTATATGTTTACCAATTACGAGCTCAATTGGAACTTCGACGAATTCACCAGGATGGAGCAGGATGCAGGCTTCCGGAGCACCTTCTTTGTGGCATCCCAGGGTTGTGCCGAGATAGACTATAATCTGGACGACACAGACCTTCTGGAAGAGATCCGGGATCTGGTGAAGAACGGCAATGAGGTGGGGCTGCTAGTGACTCATGACAAGAAAAACCGGGATGAGCTCAGCACCCGGAAACAAATCTTGCAACATCAAACCAAGCTGGATGATCTGGGCCTCAAGACCATTGACTCTCAGATCGATCCCGACTTCTTTGTGCTGCAAAGCAATCTCGCACCAGCTTATACTATGAACACCGCTCTGCAGGATAATCCGGGCTTCAAGCATGGCATCTCCGTCCCCTACCGTCCCTGGCTCAAAAGCGGGAAGGCCTCTGCTCTGGAGATTCCTACTGTGATGCGGGATCGCTTTATGAAGCTGAAACGGCATAAGCTGATGTCTCTGGACGATGCCAAGCATCTTGCCCGCCGCTATCTGGAAAAGGTGAGCCGCAGCCACGGCGTCTTTGCCATGGATTTCAGGATTGCCTCTTACACAGATATTTATTATGCGCCCAAGCTCTATCCCTATATCCTGGCACTGCTTAAAGCCGGTAAAAGCTGGGTCTGCAAAGCATCTGAGCTATCTTCCTGGTGGGAGAAGCGCAGCCGCGTGCTGATCGATGAGAGCGATTATGAATTCAGCGTGAGCTTCCGGGATGATATAGAAAGCCTCTGCCTCCAGATCAATGGAGATGTGAAGGTGGTGGAGATAGATGGAGCAAGTGCCTCGGTCGATGGTAACAAGATCCGCTTCTCTGGCGTGAAAGCAGATACCATTGCGGTGATCCGGCTAGACCATAGGAAATGAAGAAACTACTCCAACTGCACACTTTACCGCTTCTTACCGGCGTGCAAAACTTCAGCCTGCACCTCTTGGACGGTTTGCCTCCTGAGGAGTATATCCAGGTGATTGCCTCAGCTCCCGGAGGAGACTTGGTGGAAGCCTGCAAGAACAGAGGGATCCGCCACATACCCATCAGCCACATGAGACGCAGCCTTGGCATCTGGGATATCGTTGCTTTACTGCAGATCATCCAAGTGCTCAGACGTGAACGTTTTGACATAGTTCATACAAACTCCTCCAAAGCCGGGTTTTTAGGTCGTCTCGCTGCCCGGATCTGCAGGGTGCAATACGTGATCCACACTTCCCACGGCATGCCCTTTCAGGAGGGTCAAGCACCTGGTGAATACAAGCTCTATAGGTTGCTCGAAGGTTTGGGAAACAAGCTATGTGACACCGTGGTCTTTGTGAACGATTCAGACCGGGAGCGCAGCCTGAAGCTTGGCTTGGTCAAGCCTTCCCAGGCCTGCACTATCTACAATGCCATCCCTCCCACCCTGGAAGCCAAACTATCCGGGATTGCTTCCAGACGTCATCCCTCTCCCGGAGAAGCTATCCGGATTGGTTCTACTCTTCGTTTTTCACCTCAAAAAAACACAGTTGAGCTAACCACAGCTTTGATTAAAGCCTGCAACCTCGAGAGCAGGCTGAGCTTTGAACTATTGGGCGAAGGAGAAAATCTGGAGCTCTGCCGCAGCATGGTACGCAGCCACAAGCTGGAAGATCGGATCATTCTTCCCGGCTGGGTCTCGGATGTCAGCACCCGACTCGCGGATTGGGATGCTTTTATTCTTTATTCACGCTGGGAAGCCATGCCTTTCAGCATCATAGAAGCCATGCACACCGGTCTTCCTGTGATCGGAAGTGACATTCCTTCCATCCTGGAACTGGTCAATCCTGAGAATGGCTATATCGTAGCCCTGGATAGACCTGATGAGCTTGTCTCTCTCCTCACCCAGCTTCCCGGCAGAAAGCAGGAGCTGCTCTCCAAGGGCGAGAATGCCCTCCGCTTCATCCGAACCAAAACCAACTACTCTACTATGGTGCACCAATACCTGAAGCTTTACCGCAGAGGAGCCTGAGATGAGCCTCTTAGTCATCTTGGCTGCCCTCTTCGTGCTGATCACTTGCCTGCTTCTGGTGCCTCTGAACATCAGAATCTCGAACCGCCTGAAGATTCAGGCTCATCCCGATCCCAGAAAGATACACAACACTCAGATCCCCGAAGCCGGAGGTCTCTCCTTTGGCCTGCCAATCCTGCTGGCTCAAACAGTTCTGGGTGTATTCTGGTATCAGGAATATGGGCTCCTGCTTCCCGGCTTAGCTGCAGCAGGTTTTCTGGCACTGATCTTTGGAGTGCTGGACGATCGCTTTGAGCTCAAGCCCTGGCCCAAGCTGGGAGGCTATCTGGTTCTCTGCGTTGTCCTCTATCTCTTGGGTTACAAAGTTACATATCTTACCAATCCCTTTGGAACGGAGCTGTATCTGGGCTGGCTATCCTTCCCTGTATCCATCATCTGGTTCCTGGCCATCATCAATGCCATCAACCTGATAGACGGCATCGATGGCCTGGCGGCTGGGATCACAGTGATAGTCTGTGCTGTGCTTACCTTTGTAGGCATTAAGTACAAGAACATGCTGGTCATCTCCATAGCCACTATGCTGCTGGCAGGCAACCTGAGCTTTCTGAAGTATAACTTTGCTCCCGCCAGGATCTTCATGGGAGATACCGGCGCCACCTTTATAGGCTTGAATCTGGCAGCCATCACCACTGCCGGAGAGTCCCAGTACAAAGGCATCACATCCATGACCCTGATGATCCCCCTGGCAGTAATGGCAGTGCCCATGCTGGATGTCGTGCTGGCCGTGTTTCGTCGCTTGAAAAGAGGTGGAGTCTTCACCGCTGATAAAGCTCATATCCACCACACCATGCTCGGAATGGGTCTGTCCCATCGGGCAATATCGATTATCGTGTATATAGTAACGCTATTGTTTGGACTAATTGCCATCGGATTTTCTTTTACGGGGAAGCAAGTGCTCTTCCTACTTTTACTGAGCCTCCTATCTTTGATGGTGGTTCTGGCTTACATACTGATGCGTCAGGAGCTTAAGAATGAAAAAGATAAAACTCTGCACACTGATTCTCGCCCTAAGCCTCGGCCTTAGTGCCGGACTTTGGGAGACCCACACAAACACCAGCCATATCTATGATCTTCAGGTAATAGATGCCAAAGTGCTCTATGGTTCCTGGGGCGGCGCTCTGGAGCTAAATCCGCTAAACTCTGGCCAGAACTATGAGCAAAGCTCCATCTGGACAACCGGAGACGGCCTGGCATCCAATGACTTACGCTGTATAGCCAAGATTGGTGACAACCTTTGGCTGGGCAGCTCGGACAAAGGCATCAGCATCGTGAACCGACTGGGTATCCAGACCCTGGATCAAAACCTGGGCCTACCCTCACTCAAGATCAACGCCATCCTGGAGCTCGGCAGCCGCATCCTGGTGGCCACATCAGCCGGCCTGGCAGAATATTACTATCTTCCCGGTGTGAGCTTTCCGCTCATTCTGCATCAATATACCAGCGCTAACACAACTGGCGGCCTGGGCTCAAACAATATCACCGATCTGGAATTGCTGGGAGATTACGTCTATGTGGGAACGGATGCCGGCCTCAGCTATGTGCACAGGGATTCCTTGGATGTTGATGCTGCCTGGAACAAATGGACAAGCCCTTTTCAGGGATATGAGCTCAAGCTGGCAGCCAATAGTAACAAGCTATTGGTAGCCTTTGGCACCAGATTGTATCGCAGCAACTTCACTGTTCCCTCCAACGACTGGGAAGACCTCAGTTACATCGGAATGCCCACAACTGCGGGACTGGGAATCGACGAGGTTGGGAACGCCTGGGTGTCTTATGGAGAATGGAACGAGGACTTAAGCTCTTTCACGACTACAGGAAACATCCTGTTCTCCGTCTTCGACTCAGCGGGAATTCGCACAGACTATCAAAAAGGCCAGGACGGTTTAGGGCTCAAAACGATTACAGACTTTGCCTTTGAGGGTAGTAAGGTTTATTTGGGCTCCTGGGGCAATGGCTTTTACAAAAAGCTCTCCGGCCAGTGGGTCTCGTTCATCACCAATTCCGTAGGTTTTCCCAAGATCAGTGAAATTGCCACTGATCAGGATAACCGGATGTGGTTCACCAGCGGCTACATCAACCCCCTGCCCACCAAAAAAGGCAGCCTGGGCGTGAGCTATCTGGAGACAGATCAGTGGCACACCCTTACGATGGCAAACAGCCCTCTGCACAACGATTCTGCTCATTGCCTGGTGGTTGACACACAAAACCGCGTCTGGTTTGGAGCTTGGGATACCGCCAGCGATCACCCCCTGGGCTGGAGAAATGGCATCACAATCTTTGACCAGGATCTGAACAAATGGTGGAAACTGAATTCCGACGGATTGATGGAATGGCAGACCGAAACTGAGACCTGGAGCGCACCGATACCCGGAAAGGCAAACCTGGTGAGCAACACAATTGGCAGCCTTGATCTGGACCAGGAAGGCAGAATCCTGGTCGCCGGCTACAATCATGGCATCACGGTCATCAATCCTGATCTCACTCTGCACAGCCGGTTCACTCTTCCAAACAGCACCCGCCAGGAAATCCTCTACTCCTATCACAATGGCCAGCAATACTTTTTTGGCACCAAAAACGATAACGGACTGGTGATCTGGAACCATCCTTCTGTCCCTGTTACGGATGGAGATTATTGGATAGTTCCGACACCCCCGGAAATTGCCACCTGCATAGTCTATGGCGTTGCCACAGTGGAAACTCCCTATCAGGGCAAACAACACTGGCTGCTCCTGAGCAGCGGGGTTTTTATGTGGGACGAGCAGAATTGGTACAAATACGACACTTCTATCAAGCGTTACCGCTACAATAACGGTTCCTGGGAAAACAACCAGCTTTACTATGTGGATGAAGAGCGCCTCTTTGGCAGCGTCAGAACTCTGCCCAACAGCATGTATCTGGATCCCTTTGGCAGAATCTGGATCGGCTCTGTGGATAATGGCATCACAATGTACAATCCCCGGACAGACAGATTCACAAACTATTTCCTGCCCAAAGACCCGATGCTCGCCAACAAGATAACCGCTATGGGTTACGAACCAGTCAATGGCCTCCTCTGGATAGGGACAACCGAAGGCCTGAATACACTCAAGGTGGGACGTTTTATCAAGCCCAAGACGGAGCTTGCTGATCTAAAGGCTTTCCCCAATCCCTTCCGTCCAGAGCTGGATGGCACCGTGCTGATCTCCAACCTTCCAGCCGACAGCATGCCTCAGGGCAAGAATCGTTGTCGCATTTATGATAGCAGTGGAGCTGTCGTGATTGAGCTGGAAGAAGACGAATTTGCCCGCTTTGCCTGGGATGGACGCTCCAGTGGCGGTTCCCCGGTGTCCAGCGGGATATACTTTTTCGTGGTATCCAATTCCGATGGATCCAGTGCCCGGGGTAAACTGGCGCTGATCCGGTAGCTTGTTTCAGGACTAGTCTTTCGTTACGATTTTTGGGCAGACTCACTGGTCTGCCCTGAACTCCCCAAAGCGACAAGATGTCGCTTCCACTATCTGCCCAAGCAGCCAAAATACTTCTAACTTCTAACCACCTAACTGAGGAGACACGCATGAGACACCCATGAGACACCCATGTGACACCCATGTAAACTCATGCGTGTCACAAGGGTATGAGATGGGTTTTTTATGAGTGCTCTTTTAGTGAACAGTAATCAGTGAACAGAGAACAGAAAGTGACAAGTAACGAGTCCGGTAAGCGTGGAGCTGGGAGACAGCGGCTTCGCCAAGTGATTAGGGACTAGGGATTAGGGATTAGAGGGTGAGTGATGAAGCTGGGAGACTGCGGCTTAGCTCTATTCACCATTAACTTTTCACTATTAACCAGAAGGGGCAGACCTGTGTATCTGCCCGCCAGCTCCGGAGGAGCGATATTCCATAGCCCGGGGTGGAGCGACCGGGTCACCAGAAAACCGCTTGCGGTTTTTTGGGGTGGAGTAGCGGAACCCCGGGTCAAGCGCCAGACAGACGATGATTTTGGTCTAATCCCTCACTCCCCTGTCATGAAAACCGAGGTTTTCATGACAGGGGAGTGAGGGATATTTTTTATGTGATATACCTGAGCCGCCCAGGTCGATGGGCTGCCGCCCATCGCTTGCAGATAATCGCCCCTTCAGGGCTTATAGGGCAGACACACAGGTCTGCCCCTACAGGGGACGATAGCATTCTATCCTGTTGATCCAGTCATCTTGAGTTCTATTCTTTCACAAGGATTCCAGGATTAGAGGATTAGGAGGATTGTAATCTGTGTTAATCATAATCATCTGCGTCATCAGCGTTCTATTTTATAAGGTCGATCAGGTTGATCAGGTTATCAGCGTTCTATCTATCCTGTTGTTCCAGTCATCTTGAGTTCTATTCTTTCACAAGGATTCCAGGATTAGAGGATTAGGAGGATTGTAATCTGTGTTAATCATAATCATCTGCGTCATCTGCGTTCTATTTCGGTAGCTTCCCCGCAAAGCGGCAGCAGCGCAGCTCTCGTCACTCGTCACTCGTCACTCCCCAAAAGCGACAAGATGTCGCTTCCACACTTGGCACTATAAAAAAAAGCCGGAAGAAAGTGAATCCTTCCGGCTTATAGCAACTGGTTAGACCAGTATTAGTGATGTTTGTGGGTTACTTCCTTCACCACTTTTCCGGTGTTGATTGAACGCTCGAAATAGTGGGTATGAAGCAGTTTGTGAGCCAGAGGGCTGTTGGGTTCACCCAGGAAGCGTTCGTAAATCCGTTTGACTTCCGGGTTATGATGGCTCTTACGATAGGTGAGCTTGCGGTCTTCTTCATAGAGACCTTCGCCACGACGGGCACGCATTGCCATGTTGTTGCCATAGGGCTGTCCGCCACCACCAACGCAACCACCGGGGCAAGCCATCACTTCGATGAAGTGCCAGGGGGATTCGCCTGTTGTGTTGAGACCTTCACGAATGGCATCCATCAGAACGCGGGCATTGGAAAGACCGTGGGCAACGGCTACTTTCAGATCTCCAAAACCGGGGATCGGAATGACAGCTTCCTTGGTTCCTTTCAGACCGCGTACAGCAGTCACATCAATGGCTTCCAGCTCTTCTCCGGTGACCAGAGTATAAGCGGAGCGGATGGCAGCTTCCATCACACCACCGGTGGCACCAAAGATGGTTCCGGCGCCGGTGTAGAAGCTCATGCCTTCATCGGCTTCTTCTTCTTTGATAGATTTGAAATCGATGCCGGCTTCTTTGATCATGCGGATAAACTCACGGGTGGTGAGCACATAATCAGTATCCTGATAACCGCTGTCACGCAGTTCGGGACGACGGGCTTCGAATTTCTTGGCGGTGCAAGGCATCACTGCGACAGAGACTATCTTGGCAGGATCGATACCCTGTTCCTGGGCATAATAGGTCTTGGAAAGCACGCCAAACATACTCATCGGAGATTTGGCTGTGGAGACGCAATCTGCCAGGTCGGGATAATAGGTTTCCATGAATTTGATCCAGCCGGGTGAGCAGGATGTGATGGTGGGACGTTTGTCTCCGGCTTTCAGCTTATTCACCACTTCGGTGCCCTCTTCCATGATAGTGAGGTCGGCAGTGAAATTCGTATCCATGATGGCATCAAAGCCGATCTTACGGAGGGCGGCATACATCTTCTTGGCTGTGACTGTTCCCAGCTCCATCCCAAATTCTTCGGCCAGAGACACACGGATGGCAGGAGCTTCCTGCACCACAACGTGCTTCTCGGGATCCAGAATGGCTTCCCACACTTCGTCGATCTCGCTTCTTTCACGCAGGGCGCCGGTGGGACAATAAACGGTGCATTGACCGCAATTGACGCAAGGGCTGGATGCCATGCCGTTGGAGAAGGCGGTGTCGATATGAGCATCGATACCACGATCGCTGAAGGTGAGAGCATAGACGGTCTGCACTTCGTTACATACTGTCACACAACGTCCGCAAGCGATACACTTGTTGACGTCACGGATGATGGAGGGGCTGGAAAGATCGACGGGCTTCTTCTCAAGGATATTGGGAAGGGCTTCGGGATCCACACCCAGGTTATTGGCCAGGTTCTGCAGCTCGCATTTGTTGTTTGCGGCACAGGTGGGGCACACAACTTCGTGATTGGAAAGGATCATCTCCACCAAGGTCTTGCGATAGGCACGCAGTTTCTTGGAATTGGTGACGATCTTCATGCCTTCTGCAACTGGTGTGCAGCAAGCACGCTTGGGAGTTGGGCTGCCGGCCAGTTCCACCACGCAGACGCCGCAATTGGCAGTGGGCGGGAGATCCGGATGGTAGCACAAACGTGGGATATTGATCCCATACTGATCAGCGGCTTCGATGATGGTCATCGTCTCGGGAATTTCCAGATGGTGTCCATCTATCCAAACATTGACTGTTTTAGCCATAGTTCAAATCCTCTTTATATCTTTATTTATTCGTAATATCGATGAATTCATCTTTGAAATTCTCGATTGCGCTGCGGATGGCCATAATCGGGGATTGTCCAAGGGCGCAGAACGAGGTATTCAGCATAGTTTCGGCGATGCTTTGCATCAGTTCGACGTCGTCCCAGGTGCCTTTGCCGCTCTTGATCTTGGTGATCAGCTTGTAAAGCTGCTGAGAACCGTTTCGGCAGGGGGCGCATTTGCCGCAGGATTCATGACGGAAGAAACGCAGGATGCTCCAAAGCATATCCACTATGCTCTGATGCTCGTTCATCACCAGGATGGCTCCGCTACCGAGCACGGCAGCGTATTGATTGAGGCTGGCAAAATCCATCTTTACGTCCAACAGACGATCGGGAAGGATCATACCTGCAGCTCCGCCAACCAGAGCAGCTTTGAATTTGAAGCCTTTCTTCATGCCACCTGCGTAGTCGTTGATAATGGTGCGCAGAGTGGTACCCATATCAATTTCGCAAAGGCCGGGATGGGCGACATCGCCAAGAATGGTGTAAACCTTGGTTCCGGCGCACTCAGGAGTGCCATGTTGTTTGTAGGCTTCAGCACCGTTCTTGATGATCCAGGGAACGTTGGCAAGAGTCTCGACGTTGTTCACAACTGTGGGGCACTGCCAAAGGCCTTTGACTCCCGGGAAGGGTGGCTTCCAGCGGGGATTACCGCGGTTGCCTTCGAGGGATTCGATCAGAGCAGTTTCCTCTCCGCAGACATAGGCACCGGCACCGATCTTGAGATCTATCTCCAGATCAAAGCCGCTTTCAAAGATGTTTGTGCCCAGGATGCCATATTCGGTGGCCTGCTTGATGGCATGACGCAAGCGTTCGATGCAGAGCTTATATTCGCCGCGGATATAGATCCAGGCTTTGGTGGCTCCAATGGCGCGGGCACAGATCATGATGCCTTCCAATAGTTGGTGAGGGTCACCTTCCATGATAAGGCGGTCTTTGAAAGTTCCGGGCTCGCCTTCGTCGGCATTGACAACTACAAATTTCTGCTCGGCTTGCAGGGGAGCAGTGAAGCTCCATTTCAAGCCGGTGGGAAATCCTGCACCGCCACGACCACGCAGTCCGGAGGCTTTCACCTCGTTCACAATGTCTGTGGGCTGCATTTGAGTGAGGGCTTTTTCCCAGGCTTCGTATCCGCCAGCACCGATGTATTCATCAATGCTTTCGGGATCGATAATGCCGGAGTTGCGCAGGACAATACGGCTTTCATAGTTGAATTTGGGGCTGAACTTCAGGCCGGATTCCAGAGTCAGGCGGGTAAGCGGTCGTCCTTTGAGGAAGTGTTCGTTCACCAGCTCCGGGATGTCTTCGATTTTTACGTCTGTATAATTGATGTTTTCAGGATATACGGTGAGGCAGATTCCTTTACCAAAGAAACCCAGAGGCCCTGTTTCCAGGACGTTGATCTCTTCTGTGAGGTCGGCTTTGGCCAGCTCATTGCGAAGGGTTTTGACAAAGTCTTCCACTCCGGCAGCAAGTGCCATTTCGCTGATTCCGATGAGGACGTGATTACGATAGAACTTCATTATCTCTTCCTCCTGACTTTCTCAAGGATTTCCTCGACCTTCTCTTCCGTGAGGTCACCAAAGACATCGTCATTGATCATCATCACAGGGGCATTTCCGCATACACCCAGGCAGGCACAGAGCTCGAGGGTGAAATCTCCATCCCGGGTGGTGCCTCCAACTTCCACGCCCAGCTCTACTTTGAGCTTGCGGAGGATGTTGTCGCTACCTTTGATATAGCAGGGTGGTGATTCGCAGAGGCGGATGATATTGCGGCCACGGGGTTTGGTGCTGTACATTGAGTAAAACGTCAGCACGCCATAGATGTGGTTCGCAGTTATATTGAGGTACTCTGCCACGGCTTGCACTGCTTCTTCGGAGATGTAGTGCTGCGGGTGAGTATCCTGGATCTCGTGCAGAATGTAGATCAGGTTGTCTTTGCTTGGAGCGTATTTACTGCAGATTTCTTTGTACATAAGTACTCCTTAATCTTCGGCTTCGAGACGTTTCTTTTCTGCTTCTTTATGGGCGATAACCTCGGGATGCATTCCGGGAATGCGCTCAACGGCTTTCACGGGGCATACTTCCTGGCAATTGCCACACTTGATGCAATCCAGCTGGTGGATAGTATATTTTTCTTCGCGAGAACCGGTTATGCAGTTCACTGGGCACTTGCGGGCACAAAGTGAGCAGCCGATGCATTTGTTTTTATCGATATCAAAGTGCATCAGAGGCAGGCAGACTTTGGTGGCGCAGGCTTTGTCGCGAATGTGAGCTTCGTATTCATTGCGGAAGTAACGGATGGTGCTGAGGACAGGATTTGGAGCAGTCTGTCCCAAGCCGCAGAGCGAGAGCTTACCGATTGATTCACCGAGTCTTATCAGTTCCTCAATGTCGCCTTCTCGGCCGTTTCCATCTGTGATACGATTCAGGATCTCATACATTTGTTTGAGACCTATCCGGCAGGGGGAGCACTTTCCGCAGGATTCTTCCACGCAGAGATCCATGAAGAACTTGGCCACATTGACCATGCACTTCTGGTCGTTCATCACGATCACACCACCGGAACCCATCATGGCACCCTTTTCTTTGAGGGTCTCATAATCGACGGGAACATCTAAGTGTTCTGTGGTGAGGCAACCGCCGGAGGGACCGCCAAGCTGCACGGCTTTGAACTTGCGTCCTTCCACCATACCACCGCCCACGTCAAAGATCAGATCGCGCAGGGTGATGCCCATGGGCACTTCGACCAGACCGGTGTTTCTGATGTCTCCGGTGAGGGCAAAGACTTTGGTGCCTTTGGAGGTGGCAGTTCCCATGGAAGAGAACCATTCTGCTCCCTTGCGGACGATAGTGGAGATATTGCCAAGGGTCTCGACGTTGTTTACCACGGTGGGTTTACCCCACAATCCGCTCACGGCAGGATAGGGAGGCTTCGGAGTGGGATTGCCCCGGTTACCTTCGATAGAGTGGATCAGAGCCATTTCCTCTCCACAAACGAAAGCACCGGCACCGGTGCGAACTTCGGCATCAAAGCAGAAGCTTGTGCCAAAGATGTTCTCACCCATCAGGCCGTATTCTTTGGCCTGTTTGATGGCGTTCTTGATGCGAGCAATCGCCAGAGGATACTCAGCACGAATGTAGAGGAAACCTCTGGAGGCACCCATGGCATAGGCACCGATCATCATCCCTTCCAGGATTCTGTGAGGATCGCCTTCCAAAAGAGACCTGTCCATAAAGGCTCCGGGGTCTCCTTCGTCTCCGTTGCAGATGTAATATTTCTGATCCGCTTTGGCATCGTGCACCATTTTCCACTTGATGTGAGTGGGGAATCCACCGCCGCCCCGACCACGCAGGCCGGAGGCTTTGATGATCTCGATCACATCCTGGGGTTGCATTTCGGTGAGAACTCTTCCCAGTGCCTCATAACCACCGGTAGCAATGTACTCATCCAGACTTTCGGGATCGATGTAGCCACAGTTTTCCAGAGCGACTTTGATTTGCTTCTGGTAGAAAGGAACGTCTTTGTGAGCTGCGATGGTAGTTTCTTCATCCTGCAGCATCAGTCTCTTGACGGGACGACCTTTCTCAAAGTGTTCGGAAACAATCTCATCGACATCTTCCGGAGTGACCTTCTTGTAGAAGATACCTTCGGGATAGATCACCATCACAGGGCCATAATCACAGGGACCCATGCAACCGGTTTCGATGATATTGATCTCGTGGCTTAGCCCTTTCTCAGAGAGAACTTGGAAGAACCTCTCCTTAATCTTCAAGGATCCGGCTGAAACACAACCGGAACCGCAGCAGATCAGGAGATCGATACGTTTGAGTGACATTCTCAGCCCCCTTAGTTGCCTGTGGCGACTACGTATTCGGAGACTATTCTGCCATTAACGATATGTTCTACCACCACTTTCTTGACTTTCTCGGGGCTCATGTTGCCGTAGGTAACTTTGTCCTTACCTTCTTCGATCACATCCACCACAGGTTCCATAGATGAAAGCCCTTTTTCGCCTGTCTGAGTCACCAAGACATCAGTCAGGTTTCGATTGGAGATCTCTTCCAGGAAAGTCTTCATCACTTCGCGGGCACCCATAGCGATACCGGATGTTCCCATCCCCACCACTATCTTCATACGAACGTTACCACCACGAAGCTTCATTTCTTCCTGAGCTTTCTCACGAATTTTCTTAAGGTCTGCCAGTGTTTTCATCAGACATCCTCCATCCTTGTATTTTGTATTCCTTCTAATAATGATTGATCGATGTATTCTATCACATCGGGATATGTGAGCGGGATATCTCCCAGCTCTTCTTTAATCGCAGCAGTATCAAAGAGGAAGCTTTGTTTGCAGCATCCGCTTTGATAGATCAGGTTCACGTAAAAATCCACGTCCGGATGCCCAATCATGGATCCCAGCAGTGTGTCCTTCAGGTTTCCCAGGGGCATTCTGTCGATATGGTCCAGAGTGAAATCCACCGTCATCACAGTGCCAAAGCCCGGCTCGCTGGCAATATTGAAAGAGCCTTCGCAGAGTTCGGCATTCTGTTTGAAGAGTGGGATTCCCAGCCCAACTTTCTTTTCCCTTTCCTCTTTGGTGGTATAGAATGGGTTCTGAGCCCTGTCCAGAGTCACGGAATCCATACCGACTCCATTATCCTCAATGATCAGACGCAAAAGGTTGGATCTGATATCCTGGATAACCCGGAGTTTGACCTGTTTTGCACCGGCCCGGACGGAATTCTCGATCACGTCCAATAGGTGCAATGAGATATCTTGCATAGCTTTATCCGCTTACTCGTAGCGCTTGAGAATCTCTACGATTTTGTCCTTGGTGTCAATCCGGCCAAAGGTCTCCTCTCCAATCACAAAGACCGGAGCCAGAGAGCAGGCACCCACGCAACGCACAGAATTCAGGCTGAACTTACCATCGGGAGAAGTCTCTCCCATCTGGATGCCAAGCTGATCTGTGAGCATGGTGATCAGGCGGGGAGCTCCTTTCACAAAGCAAGCCGTTCCGGTGCAGACATTGATGATGTACTTTCCCCGGGGCTTCATCGAGAAGAAGTTGTAAAAGGTTACGATACCATAGACCTTGCTGGCGGGGATTCCCAGCTCTGTGGCAATGAATTCCTGCACTTCTATGGGTAGATAGCCAAAAATCTCCTGGGCTATTCTCAGGATCTCGATCACCGGGTTCTGAAGATCTTTCTTCTCGGCGATCACAGCCTTAAGCTGTTCATAGAGTTTGTTGTCAAACTGATTCGAGGGAGTCATTTCTCCTCCTTATCTATTTTTTTTATTCTATTCTTCTATTATCAAGGCTCTTGCAAGCTAGTTGCAGTTCCTTCACCGTGGGTTCCTGACAATATACTCTGGCGATCCCGGTGCCAAGATCCGCCAGATAATGAGCATCGCTGCTCCTGAGCAGGCTCTTCCCCTGAAACCAGGGATTGCGTGAGACAAACTTGGCAGTATCCAAGCCAGCAGTGATACCAAAAGCATCAAAAACAGGCTCCTCAGGCATCATACCCAATTGACTCAGGATACTATTGGTTCCCGCATCCACATGAGCAGGCACTACAAAACCACCATAACTGCGGGCAGTCTCGCAAGCATCTGTCAAGTCCCAGAGAGTGGAGTTTATCAGAGCACGATTTTCCATTCTTAGAATCTGCTCATTTTCGTCAATAACAACTTGATCGCCAAAGAAATCCGGATCATTATCCAGAGGAAGAAGCGAAGCATATAGCTCGGCATCAAAGGCTTGTGCCGCCTCTGGATCGTCAAAGTAAACCAGCAGATGGATCTCTTCCGATGTCTGAAGCTCAACGCCCCAGCTAAAAGCAAGCCCTGCTTGTTTGGCCACTGAGGCATAGGTGGCACAATTGGCCATGGAGTTATGGTCTGTGATCGCTATCCAATCCAGAGACAGGCTCCGGGCTCTGGAAACTAGATCCCTGGGGGACATTTCCAATCCTCCGCAGGGAGACAGCACCGAGTGAATATGCAAATCACAGGCAAATACACGCATCAAGAAGCAGTTACAATCCCAACAATTTGTAGAGGATACCAGCCAGATCAAAAGTGCTTAAGGGGCTGGTGATCAGGCAGACCTCTTCTTCGAGTGCCTTTTCAATAACTGAGGCTTCCGGTACCACACCCTTGGCAAAGAGTACGGCTGGAATGGAAGTCATGGAGGCCACAGCAATAACGTTCAGGTGTTTCATAATGGTGATCCACACCAGCTCGGCTTTGCCATTTCCCATCACATCGGAAAGCATATCGGAGACATAGGCTCCCCTGATCTCTATCTTCTCGGGGTCTATGCCCGGGGTGAGGTTGTGTCCGCCAATTGCGGTCAAATAATCTTTTAAAGTTATCATTAGATTACTCCTATTCGTTATCTTCGTCGGAAACTGATTCTTCCCTGTTGTGCCGTTTTAAGAGCACCACGCAATCATCAATGGAGGCTTTGCCCTGCACAATGTCTTCAGCCAGAGCATAGCAAGAGGGGCTTCCGCAAGCGCTGCAATCCAGCCCGGGAAGCATGATCAGAAACTCATTGATCTTCTTCATCTTTTTGATGGCGTTCTTGATATCCTTATCAAGCTCCATAATGGATCGTGGCTGTAAGGGTGCCACGTCGAACTCACCTGCTTCACTCAGTTTTACCAAAGGATCAACGTTGATCTCCCGGTTAGGTGCTTCTTTGATGATCTTCTTGATCCTACTCATGGCGACAAAGGGATTCTCGATATTCAAGCATCCACCCACACAGCCATTTGTGCAGCTTCTCAACACTATATAATCATATTGATCCAGGTAATGATCTTCCACTCTGGAAAGGATGTCTTTCACGTTTTCGACGCCATTTACAGACAGCGCCCGGATATCATCAGAATCCACCAGCTCGGCCTGAACTCCACTCAGAGCCCAGGTGAGCCCCTTGCTATAGGTTTCCACATCAGCAGGGTTATTCACTGCATCCTTCAGGTATTCTCTCACCTTGCCATAGATCATACCTATGGAAAAAGCTCCATCCTGAAGATGCTTGTAGGCTCCTTCAGGTTGATGAACGGCAGTAACGTGAGCCACGCAGGGAACGATAAGAAAGATGCCCAGCTCGGAATCCTGCAAGCCTTTATCGGCCACAATCTTATCCCTGAGATAACGGGTCAGAATGCTCATCGGAGCTTCCTGATGATACAAGTTGGGCAGTAAGGAAGGATACTTTACCTGGATAAGGCGAACCACAGCCGGACAGTTACTGGAGAGGATGGGGCGTTTATCCCGATGCTGCCGCACATAATCCCGAATCATCCGGATCATAAATTCTGTGGCCATGGATTCTTCGAACACTTCGTCGAAGCCCAATGAATAAAGAGCCTGTTTGGCAGCACTGTAGCTGATATCTTCCGTGAATTGCCCCGCATAGGAGCTGGAAACGATTGCCACCCTGTGTTTAAAGTTTTGCAGGATCTCCAGGGAGTCCGACTTTGGAATGATCGCATGAAACTGGCATACCGTAAGACAGTTGCCGCAGTCTATACAACGATTTGGATCTATCTCTGCCTTTCGGTTCCGCACTCTGATGGCTTCGGTGGGGCAAACCCTCACGCAGGCTGTGCAGCCCGTGCAGTTATCCGGCAGGATATTGATCGCATGGAAGTATTTGGATTTGAGCTCTGCCACGATCTTAGCCAAAGAATATCATCAGCTCCAAAACGGTGTTCTTCCCCCGTTCTGAAACTATATGTAGCATATCGGAGTTCTTCTTGATATTGGGCAAGCCCAAGCCTGCGCCAAAACCCATTTCTCTCACCAAGTCATCCGCTGTGGAAAACCCAGGGGTCATAGCCTGGGCAATATCGGCAATCCCGGGGCCATTATCTTCAAAACGGATATGGATGAGCTCATCATAAACATTGGAGGTCATCCTGCCTCCCACCGAATGCGCTGCAACGTTGATCTCCGCCTCGTATGAAGCCACCGCAACCCGCCTGAGGATCTCAGAATCTATGCCCAGGCGTTTGAGCAGATTCTTGATCTCAGCACTACCTTTGCCGGCAGTATTGAAGTCTTTCTCGGTGATGATGAACTCCAGGCTCACTTCAGGTTCGGGACTGTCTTTGAAAAAAGACTCCACGAAGTCCTGTCGTTCCGGGGCTATATTCCAATACTCTGCCATAGATCCATCAAATAGCGCAACTGCGCAATCCAGAACTATATAACAAGCCGCTGGAACGATACATTGTGAGCTTGGTACGCAGGAGAGGAAGACCTCGTTCCACCGCCATCTCTATCAATTCCTGGGAGGGTTGTTTCCCTCTCACAAAGACTACTGCCGTGATATCTATCATATCCGACAATCTGATCACTTGCGTGTTTGCCAATCCGGTCAGTAGCAGAGTGGGTTCCTTGGTGCACATCAAAATATCACTGATCAAATCGGAGGCAAAAGCGCAAGGTACAGGACGGTCAAGATCCGTCTCGGAAGTGAGTAATTCAGCTTCCAATAGCTTGGCTACATCTCGTAAGGTCATCAAATTCACCTGCATTTTTTCATTAATTCACATGAAAAAATACCAGTCCAGAACGTCAAGGATTTCTTTACAGCTCCCCAGGGATTCTCACTGCAGCCGAAGTTCGGGACTATCCTACTGATTAAGTAGAAGTTGCTCTTCCAACACAGAAAAGATTGAATTCGGGGATCAGACTCCCCGAATATGATCGAGACTATTGAATAATAACCCGTTTCCAGGAATTCCGCGATAATCCGTCAGAGTACACTCATTACCACCAAATGTTCACATTATGTCATTCCTGCGAAGGCAGGAATCCATGGGTACTACAACCCGTTGTTCTACATCTGGTTAACAAGTGTATGGATTCCTGCCTTCGCAGGAATGACGATACGCAGAGCAGAGAG
>JAEZUG010000064.1 GCA_023421135.1 Candidatus Cloacimonadota bacterium
CTTTCCACTATTTCTGCCAATTCGGAGATTTCGGGGTCCCCGAAGCTGAACAAAGTGAGGCTTTGGGGTGAATTGGCAGACCAAAAACTCCACCACTTCATCACTTCACCACTCAAAAAGGCGGTACGGCAACCGCCTCTACCAAAGCGGCAGCAGCGCAGCGCACTCCCCACTTTCTGATTGACAAATAAGTGCCCGAAAAATAGGCTTGGAAGAGATGCTCTAATTTATATAAATCAAGGATAGAAAAACCATGGATTGTACAGATCTGATCAGGGATTTGGAGTGGCTGCGCCAGGATATCATCGGCAGCAATACAATATTTGAGACCCCCTACGGAAAGCGTCCGCTGGTCTATGCGGATTATACCGCCAGCGGCCGGGGACTGAAGAGCGTGGAGCGCTATATCTCTCATATTTTGCAGTATTATGCCAATACGCACACAGAAGACGACTTCACGGGGAAGACGATGTCTCAGCTTCTGCATGAAGCCGAAAAGCAGATCAAGACAGCCGTCAACGCCGGAGCAAAAGGCAAGATTATCTTCACCGGCAGCGGAACCACAGGCGGCATCACCAAGCTGCAACAGATTCTGGGCGTCTATTGGCCTCCCGCCACGCGGGAGCGGGTCAATGCCTTCCTCAGCAGTTGTCTGGACCGCAATCCCGGGCGCGAGGATTGTAACCTGGCGCTGCGTAACTATATGAACGCCAATAAACCCATCGTCTTCGTGGGGCCTTATGAGCATCATTCCAATGAAATTATGTGGCGACACACGCTCTGTGAGGTCGTGGAAATCCCCATGGCGGATGATTGCGGACTGGATATGGCAGCGCTGGAGAGCATCGTGTCCGATCCCCGCTATGGCAAACGGCTCAAGATCGGCTCCTTCTCCGCTGCCTCAAACGTGACCGGGCTACGGACAGACGTCTATGCCGTGGCGCAGATTCTGCACCGGCACAATGCTTTGGCCTGCTTTGATTTTGCCGCTTGCGCTCCCTATGTCCAGATCGATATGAATCGCGATGCTGAGAGCTATTTTGATGCCATCTTCTTCTCGCCGCATAAGTTTTTGGGCGGCCCCGGCAGCTCCGGAATCCTGATCATCAATGAAGATATCTATGACAAAAAGCTCCCGCCCACCGTGGCAGCCGGGGGCACAGTGCTCTACGTTTCTCCGCTCAAGGAAGAATTCATCCCGGATATCGAGAGCAGGGAAAAGCCCGGTACACCGGGGATTTTGCAGGATATCCGCATCGCTCTGGCCATGCAGGTGAAGGCTTTGGTGGGACAAGCTACGATCGATAAGATCGAGGCGCACTATTTTGAGATCTTCCACCAGGCATTTAAGGATGAGCCGGCCATGGTGTTTTATGGACCCACAGAGATTGAGCGCAAGATCCCGATCATCCCCTTCAACATCGTGCACAAGGATAAGGTGCTGCATCCCAAGCTGGTGACAAGGCTGCTCAACGATCTCTTTGGGATCCAATCCCGGGCGGGCTGTTCCTGCGCCGGGCCTTATGGACACTATCTGATGAAGATCGAACAGAAGTTTTCAGATTATTACCGCTGCATGATCACCAATCTGGGCTATGGCGGCATCAAGCCGGGCTGGGTGCGGGTGAATCTGCACTATTCCATGGCACCGGATGAGATCCGTTATCTGATTGAGGCAATACGCTTTATCTGTAAATATGGACACCGCTTTATCCCGCTTTATGAGCTGGATATCAACACAGGTGAATGGCAGCATCCGGAGGAATCCCTCCAGCCTGCCCTCAGCCTGGATCTGAGAGAGGCCCTCAAGCTGGCAGACGAGCCGGAGACCGTTTGTGACAACCCGGAAGCCCTCTATCAGGCGGCATTGAATGAGGCAGAGCAACTGGCAAGGACGCTCCCGGAAGACTTTGAGCCTTTCTGCTTTGAGCCGGAGCTGGAAGCTCTGGTCTATTTTTATGCCAGCAACGTGAAGGGTTATCACCCGGTTGTGCGGCTATGAAGCCTGTTCTGGAGATCAAAATCCAGCGTCTCTTCTATGAAGACCGCGTGCTCTGCCGGGATATTGAGCTCTCGGTGCACAAGGGTGAGCGCATCCTCATCGTGGGCGCCACCGGCACCGGGAAGAGCTCGCTTTTAAGTGCTCTGAATCTGATGAATCCGAGCTATGAGGGCTCCATCCACTTTGAAGGCAAGGATATCTGCAGCTTCAGACCGGAAGAGCTGCGCAGCCGTATCTGTATGGTGATGCAGGAGCCCTGGCTGGAGGAAGGAACGATCCAGGCAAATCTGGATTATCCCCTGGGTTTTGCAGCCTTCAAACACCAAGATAAGACCGGCCGAGAGCAGAGAATCAACGCTCTGATGGAAGCTTTCCGCTTCCCACCCCGGTATCTGGAACAGGATACCTCGCAGCTTTCTGGGGGAGAAAAACAGAGAGTGGCGCTGATCCGCGCCTTGCAGCTTGCTCCGGAGCTTCTCCTCCTGGATGAGATCTCTTCTGCTCTGGATCAGGAAACCTCCGGGATTATCTCGGATTGTATCTTCAAGAGCTTTCCGGGCACCGTGATCGCCATCTCCCACGATCCCCTCTGGCAGAGCCGCTGGCAGAGGATCTGGGAACTGAAAGACGGGCAGATCGTGGACCGGCAGAGAGAGGTGAACTGATGGATATCAGCTATCTTGGCCTGGGGCTTTCCCTGCTGCTTCTGCTCTATCCGCTGCTGATCTTCAGCCATCTCAAGCTCAAGCTCAGCGGACAGCTCTTCAATTCTTTCGCCCGGATGATAGTGCAACTGGCGGTGATCGGCCTGGTGCTGGAATTCATCTTCAAACAGATGAATCTCTGGCTCACACTGCTCTGGATGCTGGTGATGATCACCAATGCAGTGCTCACTCTGCGAGGCAGGCTCAAGCTTCCCAAGGGGATAGTCCTGCCGGTGCTGATCCTCTCACTGCTGGCCACAAGCCTCCTGATCATGCCCTGGATCATTCTATTGGTAATCAAGCCAGATCCGCTGCACTCACCTTATTTCCTGATCCCCATCTACGGCATGGTGCTGGGTAACAGCATGAATAGCTGTGCCCTGGCGCTGGAGCGTTTTGAAAGTGGCCTGGCGGATAATTGGAAGGCATATCTCTCCCGGCTCAGCCTGGGAGCCAGCCTCTGGGAAGCCGTGCTGCCTGCCTTCCGTAAAGCCATGCAAACTTCTCTGATGCCGCAGCTACTTTCCATTGCTGCCATTGGCGTGGTGAGTCTGCCGGGGATGATGACGGGGCAGATCCTGGGCGGATCAAGCCCTCTGGTGGCGATCAAATATCAGATGATGATCATGATCAGCATCTTCACCGGTGTCACACTTACGGATTATATGGCAATCAGGCTCTATATCCGGCGCCGTTTCGATAAATTCTATCTACCCATCAAGGAGAAGAAGTGAAGCCCGGTGATATTCTGAAGATCACTCAGATGGTCTATATCGCCACAACAGAGGGAGATCAGCCGCATCTGAGGCCTATGACCCTGATCTGGTGGAGCGGTCGCTTCTGGTTTGCCACTGGTTCCCGGGATGCCAAAGTGGCACAGATAAAGGCCAATCCCAAGGTGGAATGGAGCCTGCTACTGCCCGGAGAAGGCTGCACGGGCTATCTGAAAGCCACCGGAGCCATGCGCGAGGAGACTGATCCTGCAGTGCGCAGAAGTGTGGCAGATGCTGCCCGCTTCCTCTATAACTATTGGAAAGATGCAGATGATCCAGACTTTATCCTCTATGAGATGCAGCCTGCCCGGATGCGCTATATGCAGCCCGGTGCCGACCTCGAGGAAGACTTTCTGTTCACTGTTCACTGATCACTGTTCACTGCTATGCTCTACATACTCCTCAGCGTACTCTGCAGCGTTCTGATCGCCAATCTGCTGATGCTCTTTGGCAAGAGCGGCAAGCTGAACATGCTGCCGATCTTTCTGGGTAACTACTTTGTTGCCAGCCTCTTCAGTTTTGAAGCCTGGAGCCATGCACAGCCTGCAATCAGCAGCTTCGATCTGCTCTTTGGCATCCTGGCGGGAGCGCTCTTTCTGGCAAATTTCTGGGTCTATCAGGCATCCATTACTTACAACGGACTATCTCTTTCCGTGGGTGTGATGCGGGTGGCGATGATTATCCCTGTGATCCTGGCTGTGACAGTATTTGGAGAGAAGCTGAAACTCACGGGTCTGGCAGGAATAGCTCTGGCAGTGGCAGCTTTTGCTCTGAAGGCAGATCCCAGGGAGCTGCACAATTTCCTCTGGCTGCTGGGACTCTTTGCCGTCTCCGGGCTCACGGACGCTTCTCTGAAGATTTACAAGGAACTGGGCAGCGGTGCGGAAACGGGCTTTGTCTGGGTGATTTTCAGCTCTGCCTTTGTGCTCACCCTGGTCTCGATCCTGGTGGGAAGGATCCGTTTCGGCTACAAGAGCCTGCTCTTTGGCTTCGCTTTGGGCTTGCCAAACCGGCTTTCGACCGTCTTTTTCCTCAAGGCGCTGGACAAGGTTCCGGCTGCGCTGGCCTATCCCGTTGTTGCTGTCTCCATCGTAGCTCTGAGCATCATCAGTGATCTCGTCTTCTGGAAGAAGAAAGCTCAGGGCCGGGAGATTCTGCTCTGGAGCTTGCTGCTAGTTAGTTTGTTGCTGCTCAATCTTTGAGCTAAGACCCAAGTCACTCCGCTGTGCACTGGTTTAATTCCAAGACGGCAATAGCAGATGGGGTGATTTGGCAGACCAATTAAGGCGGTACGGCGACCGCCTCTACAAGCCACGCAACGCAGCATTAACCATTAACTCTCTTTTACTCTTTTCCTCTGTTTTATTAAAAAAGCCTCAGGATGAGGCTTCTACTCTGCTTTTCTTCGTCATTCCTGCGAAGGAGACAGTGTGAAAAGGAGCAGAATGTCCCGCGGTAGCCAGGAAGTCCGGAACGAAGTGGAGGACGCTAAATATAGCCCAGGACGCAGTCCTGGGGACCCGGCAAAGACAAACATCTTCGTAAAAAGCTCCCGCCCATACCTTTGAGCGTGAGCGCTCAAAGGTATGGGCGGGAGCTAATATGTTCCTACGATTGCGCAACCCGAAAAACCCAGGACTGCGTCCTGGGCTATAATCAACGCCCTCCGGGCTGATAAAAGTGTTTTCACACAGTCTCGAAGGCAGGAATCCATATAATAATGTGTCCTCTGTGGTAAGAACACTATTTCTGGCGGGTTTCCGCTGTGTGCGTGATGAAGCTCCGTGGATTCCTGCCTTCCCACCCCACCAAACCGCAAGCGGTTTGGCGAGGACCCCGGTCGCAGGAATGACATTAGGTGGACATTGGGTGGTAAGGGGAGTAGTCTGACAGATAATCGTCCCTTCAGGGCTCTGGCCTTTGGGGTGGAGACGTCCC
>JAEZUG010000072.1 GCA_023421135.1 Candidatus Cloacimonadota bacterium
TTCTGATCCAGAGCAAGAGCCGGAACTACGGTGTCCGCTATATCCTCGGGCAGAATGGTTATATTGTAAACCGGGTAATTCTCGTTGCCATCAATATGGTCAGCCTTTAGTGAAATGGCATTAAGGCATACTCTCTTCATCTCCAGGGGCTGGCTCTTGTTTTCATAGTAGAACAGCAGTTCCACCACTCCTGAGGATAGGCTTTCGCCATCATCAAGATAGGCGCTGATCTGTTCCAGAGTATCTTTTACTACCACAGCTCCTTTGCAGGTTCCATCATGAAGTAAGCCAATTTCCTTTAGGTCGGTTAAGTCAATATTCTTTAGATCAAGGTAAACGGGAGTGTAGTCGGGCTTTTCCGTGTAAATGAAGGCAAGTGGTGTATCCTTTGTCTTAGGATCGACAGGGGGAGCTTCATTCCATTGGAATTCATGTTCATACCGAGTTTGAACAATGACCATATCACCGGGATTTAGGGTAAGCATTTTCCCCTTAAGACATGATAACCCACTATTTGTCAAGAATTTGAATTGAGTGTTTTTCCGAGAAGTGCAATATATGTTGCAACAATTCCACAGAATATGACCCCCATGCCTGTTAGGTTTACCCTAAATACCTATCTTGCTTCCAGATAGCTCTCTCGTTAAACTGATTACCCATAACTTAGTGCAGGATAAACCTTTCCTTAACTTTCGCTAAAGGATCGCTAAGGCTACGTTAAGGCATCGCTAAAGAAGCAAAGGAGGGAGCAGGGGGGGTGGATTTGGTGGAGTGTCTGGGGTGAATCTCCCAGTCTAGGCCTGGCGTCATAGCCCGGAGGGCGAAAGATCATAGCGAGGCTTCCCTCTCATGGGAATGACCAAATCCAATAATGCTAGTGTGTCTCATCATATCGTATTTGTCAACAATGTTATAGGATCAATTGTCCAAGGAAGAGCAATTTGAAGTTCTAAGTGAGGGTTTACAGTCTCCTTGAAAGTGTCTCATGAGAATCGGACAAGTGAGATAGAGATTCAAAAGCTTTTCTTGACAGAATTTTAGCTGCTCAGAACATGGGAACAAATGAAGCTGCTTGCTTCTGCCTTATGGCTGAAAATGCTTGTAAGGCTATGATTTAATAAAATACTTAGATACAGATAAAAGTATTACTGTGAAGCGAGCGGCGCCACAATTGTGGTTGCCGCTCCTTTCATTTCCGGTAAGAAGGAGGTTCTTATAATCCGGATAAAAAAAGGTAAGGCCAGAACCAAGGAAGTTGTGCCCAAGGAACGGATCAACAACCAGATCACAGCTTCCACAGTGCGCCTGATCGACCCAGAAGGAAAGATGATTGGTGTTGTGAACACCCGGGAAGCTCTGCGCAGAGCAGAAGAGGCCGGAATGGACCTGGTGGAGATATCTCCCACAGCCGAGCCGCCTGTATGCCGCATCCTGGACTTTAGCAAGTATTATTATCAAAAAGAAAAGAAGGTTAGAGAGGCTCGCAAGAAACAGCACGAGATCGAGATCAAAGAGATCAAGTTTGGCCCCAATACTGAAGAGCACGACTATAACTTCAAGAAAAACAATGCCATTAAATTCCTCAAGCAGCACAACAAGGTAAAGTTCACCATCAGGTTCCGAGGCCGTCAAATGGCCCATAAAGACCGGGGTTATGGTGTGTTGGACAACCTCAAGCTGGACCTGGCTTATCTGGCTGATATCGATTCCGAGCCGGTAGCCGATAGGAATCTGCTTTCCATGATCATGTCTCCCAAAAAAGACATTGATAAGATCGTGGAAAAACTGGGCAAAGCTGCTGCTCCGGAAGCCCAGCCGGAACCCGCTCCTGCACCCGAGCAAAGTCCAGAACCAACAGAAGAGCCAGAAAGCTGATATTCAGCCTGATATATAGAATCATTTAAGGAGATATAAAATGCCAAAGATCAAGACAAACAGATCTGCTGCCAAGCGATTTAGACTCACCGGTACCGGCAAAGTCAAACGTCACCATGCTAAAGCAGCCCATATCAAAACCAAAAAAACACCCAAGCTCAAACGGGCCCTCCGCTCCAGCGCTATCGTTCGCAAATGTGACGAGAGCAGAATCTACCGGATGCTGGGAAAATAAAGGAGAATAAAGATGCCAAGAACTACTAATAACGTCGCTGCCCATCGTAGAAGAAAGGGTTACCTCCTTGCCGCCAGAGGAAACTTTGGTCTTCGTGGTAATACCTATCGCCTGGCTCGCCAAACCGTTGAGAGAGGAATGGCCTTTGCCTTTGCCCACCGCAAGCAGAAGAAGAGACAATTCCGTCGTCTCTGGATCGTCCGTATCAATGCCGCTTGCAGAATGCAGGACATTTCCTATAGCAAGTTCATCAATGGGCTTCATAAAGCCAATATAGAAATCAACCGCAAGACTTTGGCTCACCTTGCCTGGCACGATGCTGAGGCTTTTAACAAATTGGTTGAGATTGCCAAAACTGTCTAACGTAAGATAATAAACCAGTTAATCATATAGATTCAGAGACGTGGACAGCCCGCGTCTCTGTTTTGTTTAGTATAAAATAGAGGTTACAAAGTGCAAAATGAACTGAATATAATGCTTCAGGAAGCGCTGGGAGCTATTGCGAGCTGCAAAACTGCCAATGATATACTGAATGCCAGAGCTCAGTATCTGGGAAAGAAAAGCTTGCTGAACAGCCTCTTTGGGCGCATGAAAGAGCTCAGTCCAGAAGACAGGCCAGCTTATGGGGCTCAGATCAACCTGGTGCGTCAGGAGCTGGAAAAGGCTCTTTTGGAGCAAGATAAAGCTATCAAAGAGGCCGCCTGGATATCCAGTGCGAATCTGGATATTGATAGCACCCTGCCAGGCATCTATGCAGAACGGGGTTCTCTTCACCCTGTCACAGTGGTTAAACGAGAGATTGATAGAATTTTCATGAATATGGGCTTTGATATAGCAGAAGGCAATGAGATCGAAGATGAGTTTCACAATTTTGACGCTCTCAACACTCCTGCCGACCACCCCTCCCGTAACCTGGCAGATACCTTCTATCTGGAAGATGGCATGTTACTCCGAACTCAGACCTCCACAGTGCAAATCCGGGTAATGGAGCAATTCAAGCCTCCCATCAGAATAATTTCTCCGGGAAGGTGTTATCGTAACGACAAGCCGGATCCCTCCCACTCTCCCATCTTTCATCAGGTGGAAGCTCTGGTGGTGGATAAAGGTGTTTCAATGAGTGATCTGAACGACACTCTTTTAAATTTTGCCACCGCCATGTTTGGTTATGGCGTCAAGACACGAATTCGGCCTCATTTCTTCCCCTTCACGGAGCCCAGCGCAGAGATGGATATAAGCTGTGTGATCTGCTCAGGAAAGGGTTGCCGCATGTGCAAAAACAGCGGCTGGCTGGAAATGGGCGGGGCCGGCATGGTGGATCCCAACGTTTTCAAAGCAGTGGGCATAGACCCCGAAGTATATTCCGGTTTCGCTTTCGGACTAGGTATAGAACGTATTGCCCTGCTAAAGTATAACATCCCGGATATGCGCATCCTCTTTGAGAACGATCTCCGGGCGCTCAGACAATTCCGCGGGAGTTCATTATGAAGATATCCATAAACTGGCTCAAAGAATATATAGACCTATCCGAAAGCACGCCTCAGCTTAGCGACGCACTCACCTTTTCGGGTATTGAGGTGGAAGGTATCACAGAGCTTGCTGCTCTTCAGGACAGCATTATCACTGCCCGGGTAGTGAGTGCAGAGCCCGTGCCCAAATCCGACCACCTCCATAAGTGTAAAGTTGATATTGGTACCTTTGAAGGTCTGGATCGCAGCCTGCTGGACGAGGATGGCCTGCTGGATATCGTCTGTGGTGCGCCTAATTGCCGCGCCGGGATCATCGCTGTTCTCGCCCTTCCGGGAACCGTCTTTGGAGATCTGATTATTAAGTCTGCCAAGCTACGTGGCTGTGCTTCAAACGGGATGCTATGCTCTGAACGAGAGCTGGGACTATCCGATAACCATGCCGGGATTATTGAGCTGCCTCCCGATACACCGGTGGGGATATCACCCAATCCGCTGTTTAATCTGCCGGATCAGATCTTCGAACTGGAGATCACACCTAATCGCAGCGACTTGCTGAGTGTTTTGGGCATAGCAAGGGATCTCTCTGCTTGCCTCAACCGGGAAATGAAACAAGTTCAGATGCCTACTTTCAACCAAGGAGAAACCCGGATAGGATTGAAGCTGGAGCTTCGGGATCCAGAGCTTTGTCCCAGATATACTGCCCGGCTCTTTGAGAATGTGCAGATTAAGCCCTCCCCACTTTGGCTGAAGACTCTGCTTACCAAGCTAGGTTTACGTCCCATCAATAACATCGTGGATATCACAAACTATGTGATGCTGCTCACTGGGCAGCCATTGCATGCTTTTGATTATGAACTGCTGGAAAAAGAAGAACTTCAGGACGAGCATCCTGCGGTGATAATTCGCAGAGCTCGCTCGGGAGAGTCCATCCTGGCACTTGATGGTGTAAGCTATAAACTGGATGAAGCAGATCTGGTGATTGCCGATGGCAAGAAGCCTTCTGCTCTGGCAGGAGTGATGGGTTCGGAGCAATCCGGTGTGAGCGATAAAACCCGCCACATCGTGCTGGAATCGGCCTCTTTTAACCCCGGCTCGATCCGCCGAACTTCCTACAAGCATAAGCTGAGCACAGATTCTTCCTATCGCTTTGAGCGTCATCTTTCAGCTCAGAAGGTTATTATGGCCTCCGATCTGGCTAGTGGCTTGTTCAATGAGTTCGCAGCCCCTACTGCCATCAGTACCCTTATGGATAAAGACGCATCTATGCATGATCAACTGATACTTGGACTTAGGCCATCAAGGTTCAAGAACTTGATTGGTTATAGCCTGTCAGATGATGAGATCCGTTGTTATCTGGAGAGATTGGGGCTGGTTTTCATCCAATATGGCACTTGGCAGGAAGGCAGGATAACAGATGCCTCCGCTCTACATTGCCATCATGCCATGGAGATAGCCGCGGGCAAGACAGAGCTCTCCGAGGATCTTGATTGCATTCACAGCCACTACTACTGCATTCCATCTGACAGAATAGACTTGGAACGTGAGATAGACCTGATCGAAGAACTGGCTCGTTTGGCAGGATACGATAGGGTACCGCAGAGGACGATTCCTTCTCAGATAATGGATCGTCATGCCTATTTCCAGAGGCAGAAACTCACAGATTACTTTGTCTCAAGAGCTTTCTACGAAACTCTCACATATAGCTGGGACGATCCTGCTTTGATGCAGCGCTTGGGTTATGCTGAACATGACGTTATGATGCAGATGCCCAGGATCAAGAATCCGCAAGATTCCACTCAAGCCGTGATGAGAAGCAGCCTCTTGCCCTCCTTACTGGGTAGATTGCTTTACAATCTGAATTACGGTGAGAGGGAGATCAGACTGTTTGAGCTCTCCAAAGTATATCAACTGATCAATGGCAAGAACCAAGAGCATTACAGCTTGGTGGCAGTGCTGACGGGCTCAGCCGAGAGAGAGCATTGGATGAGCAGGCCCGAAGCCCTCAAGCTCTTCCATGTGAAAGGTATAGTGGAGCAAGTGCTGGAGCTGCTTGGCTTTTCCTCAGTTGAGCCAGCAGATCTCCATGAACCATACTACGTTCCTGGAAGCGGGTTTAGCTATCTGGGTAGTCAGAGAGAACTTGCTGCCTTTGGTATGTTACGGCCGGATATTGCTGAGGCTTTCGGGATAGATACCATCACCCTGAAGCAGGATATCTGGGTGATTCACCTTGAAGTGCAAAATCTTTCAGAAGCCACCAGGAATCTACCGGTGATCTTCAAGCCAGTCTCAAGATTTCCACAGGTAACAAGGGATATATCTTTCTTGTTGAAAAAGGAACACTCCTATCGGAAGCTGGAAGAAACGATTCTAGCGCTCAAATCTGATATCATAGAATCAGTTAGCGTATTCGATGAGTACCGTTCTGATAAACTGCCCCAAGGATTTAGAAGTGTTTCCTTGCATTTACAGCTCAGAGATCAACAAAAAACATTGACAGAAGAACGGATTGAAGAGCTTGTAGATTTTGTGATAAAAAAGCTCCAGAGTGATCTGGATATCATTATGAGGTAAATAGATGGAAAATTACGCCAGCAATCTTCAAGAGAAGATACAGAAACTGATAGACCAATACACCAGTATTAAAAAGAAGTATGATGAAGCCATGGAGGAAATTAACCTCCTGACTGAACAGAACGTTCAACTGATCGATCAGGTCGAAGACCACACTAAACAAGGGCAGACCAGTGCAGAACTCCTTTCGGGGCTGGAAAATGAACTTGCTGAAGCAAAGACAGAGCTGGAGAACCTGAAGAAAGAAAACCAAGAGCTGAAACAAAGCCTGCAGAGCTTCGAATCAATCGCCAATGAAGCCCTGAGTAAACTGGACGATATCTTCCCGGATATTGAGGAAGCATGACATCAATCGAAGTGGCGATTTTTGGACGAGTTTACAGACTCCGAACCAGTGACCCGGAATCTACTTTATTAGTAGCGGCCGAGTTAGATCGTCAGCTAAACGAACTTAAGGAACGTTACGAGATAATGGACTTTAGCAAGCTCCTCTTGTTAGTTGCACTGCAGCAACAAGAAGAAGTTCAGAGCCTGAAGAAGAATTACCAGACTCAGGGTAAAGAACTGGAGCGTTTGAATCAGATGATTTCCAAAATTTTGGGAGATATCTAGATATTGGCCTGCCTGTCTCGTGATATGAATTGCATAAAAGCCGAGGAATAATTGGGAGTCAAGCCATTGGTAGCATGCGTGCCGGTTTGCCGGATACATAAAGCCAAACTAAGGTAGATTCCCCCCTGCAATAATGGCTTGTACTGACAAGCATACACGGACAACGCGGGCCTTAAATTTTGAAAGCAATGTCTTTTTTTACAGACTGAATAGATTAATGAGGAAACTAAGATGAATTACATACTGATTGGTGCCGGTGCACTGGGAGGATTTCTCCTTGCACTGATTATATACCTTCTCCAACGCAATACCGCCTTCAAGATGATCTCTCAATCCAACACTATAGCTGATGAGATCAAAAACAACGCAGTGAAAGAGGCTGAATCCGCCAAGAAAGCCGCTCTGATTGAAGCCCGCGATGAATGGTTCAAGCAGAGAAAGATTATGGAAGAAGAGATCAAAGAGAGACAAAAGGAACTTCGCATCCAGGAAAAGAAATACAATGAAAGACTGGGAAGTCTGGATAAACGCCTTGACTCTCTTGATAAGAAGGAAAACAACCTAACTGAACAAGAACGTAAGCTGAAAGGCAAAGAAGAAGAGCTTGCTGTGAAGCACTCTGATGCCGATGCTCTGCTGGTTGCACAGAAAGAAAAGCTGACTGAAATTGCTGGCATCAGCCGGGATGAAGCTCTGCAAAAGCTGCGTGATGAGCTCTTAAGTCAAGCCAGAGCCGTGGTCGCCAATGAAGCCAAGCTTACCATCGAACAGCTTAAGCTGGATTTGAACCGCAAGGCAGGAGAGATGCTCTCCACAGCTATTCAAAGAATGGCGGTTGATCATGTCTCTGAAACCACTGTTTCCGTTGTATCTCTACCATCAGATGAGATGAAGGGTAGAATTATCGGAAGGGAAGGCAGAAACATCCGCACCTTCGAGAAAGCTTCCGGAGTTGATCTGATCATAGACGACACTCCCGAAGCCGTAGTACTATCTTGTTTTGATCCTGTACGCAGGGAAATTGCCAGGCTGGCACTCGAGAAATTGATCTCCGATGGCAGAATCCATCCCGGACGCATCGAGGAAGTCATCGCCAAAACCACCAAAGAGATGGATGAGACTCTCATAAAAATCGGTGAAAAAGCAGTTCTTGAAACGAATATCCACAATATCAGCCCCAACCTCATCAAGGTTTTGGGCCGCCTGAACTACCGCACCAGTTACGGTCAGAATGTACTTCAGCATTCTATTGAAGCAGCCTGGATCTGTGGAATCCTGGCCGCTGAACTCAAGCTGGATCAGGAGCTGGCTCGCAGAGCCGGATTGCTTCACGATATTGGCAAGGCCGTGGATCACGAGTTTGACGGCACTCACGCCATCATTGGTGCCAATCTTGCCCGTAAGAATGGGGAAGGTAAGCTTATAGTCAATGCCATCGAAGCTCACCATGAAGAAGTGGAAGCCACATCGGTCTATGCAGCTTTAGTGCAAGCCTCAGACGCCATCTCCGGAGCCCGTCCCGGAGCTCGCCGGGAGATGTTGGAGACCTACATGCAACGCCTGGCCAAGCTGGAAGAGATTGCAAACTCTGTTGAAGGTGTAAACAAATCCTACGCCATACAGGCCGGCAGAGAGCTGAGAATTATTGTCGAACCAGCTTTGATTGAAGATAGCCAGACTCCGCTACTGGCCACAGAGATTGCTGCTCAGATAGAGAAAGAAGTGCAGTATCCTGGTCAGATAAAAGTGACTGTGATCAGAGAAACCAGACAGATAGCAATGGCTAAATAGTGAAACTGATATTCATAGGCGATGTCTTTGGTAAAGCCGGACGCCTTCTGGTACAAAAGAAACTGGATGATCTTAAAAGAGAATTCGAGCCTGATTTTGTAGTAGTAAATGCTGAGAACCTTGCCGATGGGAAAGGCTTGACTGAGAAGACTGCCAGGCCTCTGTTTGAGGCAGGAGTCGATGCAATGACCGGAGGAAACCACCTCTGGGACAGGCAGGACTCCCTGGAGTATATACGAGACAACCCTCGCATTGTCAAACCTATGAACTACCCAGATGAAACTCCGGGCTCCAAGTTCTATACCATTACCAAGGGAGAGCTCTCCCTCACGGTGATTAATCTTTGCGGCCAGATCTATATGCCTTCTTGTGATTCCCCTTTTATCACCTTCGAGAAGCAGCTACCCAGCTTCAGTGCTGCCGGTAACTGCATTTTCCTGGATTTCCATGCAGAATCCACTGCCGAGAAGAGAGCTTTGGGTTGGTTCACAGATGGCAAGATCTCTGCCATGATAGGCACACACACCCATATCCAGACTGCCGATGAAGAGATTCTCCCCCTGGGCACCGCCTACCTCACAGACGTCGGTATGACGGGAGCTCATGACTCGGTGATTGGAATCAAAAAGAATATTATCATTGAGAAGCTACGCACTTCAATCCCCAGGAGATACGAAGCCTCCGACAGAGGATTGCAGATTAATGCAGTGTTGTTGGAATTGGATAATCACACGGGAAAGACACTCCAGATCCAAAGAATCAAGCAATTAATGGAGAAGTAGATGGAAAAGATACTTTCCGGCACAGTCGTTGCCAAGCAGATTAAGACCAGCCTTTCCGGGTTCATTCAAGCTCACGATCTTGCTCCTCGCATGGCTCTGGTGCAAGTGGGCAGGGACCCGGCCTCCGGATTCTATGTGCAAAACATTATCAAGCAAGCCGCAAAGCTTGGTTGTATTGTTGAGCTCACTGAACTGCCCGAATCCAGCAGTGAGAATGAGCTGCTGGAACTGATACATCAGCTTAATTCAGATGCCTCAATCGATGGCATTATGATCCAGAAACCCTTACCCAGGCATATCTCAGACCGCATTGTAAACAACTCTGTTAACCCTGAGAAAGACATTGATGCAGTGAATCCCATAAACTTGGGCTTACTAATGATGGAGAGCCCCGGATTCATCCCCTGCACACCCTATGCTGTATATCTGATTATGCGCTTCTATGGCATCGATGCTTCGGGCAGGAAGCTCTGTATCATCGGCAGAAGTAATGTGGTTGGAAAACCTTTGGCAGCGATTATGCTGAGCAAGAAGCCCTTGTGTAACGCTACCGTAACTGTTTGTCACAGCAAGACCAGGAATCTACCCCAGATTGTAGCAGATTCGGAGATAGTGGTCGCAGCAATTGGCGTTCCAGCCTTTGTGAAAGAAGAGTGGATCAGTCCAGGCTGTATATTGATTGATGTGGGGATAAACGAGGTGCCTAGCAGCGATGGGAAAGCGACTTTTGTGGGAGACATAGATTACAATGGATGTCTGAACAAAGCGATGGCCATCACACCTGTGCCGGGAGGAGTGGGTTCAGTCACCACGGCGGTGCTCTTGATGAACTTGGTGAAAGCTACACTGCTAAACAAAAAGCTCAATAAATTAGTTGACGGTTTTGACGACCTAATTTTTAATGCTAAGTAGATGAATATAAGAATCCGATATTTGGGAGGAACGATGCAGTTTAAGAGTTCTAAACTCTTTATAGTCCTGATTCTAACCATGCTCAGCATGCTGGTAATCACCGGTTGCGGTAAATCAGGCACACGTTTTGACAATGAAAATCCTATCATCAGGATCACTTCCTATGAAGGTTTTGACGGTAGTGACACCTATAGTTCTCAGGATACTCTCACTTTCCAGCAAAGGATCTATTGGCATGCCAACGATCCTGACGGAGTGATCAAAGGCTATGCATTCCGTATTCTCGATAGTCAGAATAACCCTGTCTCAACCCCGGGTTATCCCTTTATAGACGAAGACGGGGCAATTACCCCTACAAGCGTTCAGAACCTTTTAGGAAACGGCTGGGCGATCCACTATCTTCCCGGTGCAGACCAATCTGTTGCCTTGGATGATCCCGCTGCAAAACGTAGTATCTGGACATCTCAAAAGTATGCTGTGGTAAACTTCCCTTCTGCTGATGCCAATGGCAATCCACTGCCCAGCATCCAGCATAAATTTGAAGTGATTGCCATAGACAATCGCGGTGGCATCACTCCCATTCCCGCCTTCAGAATGTTCAACACTACCTCTCTTCGCCCAGAATGTACAGTTGTTACTACCAAGGGTAACCCCAATGGAGCTGCTGTTGGTAGCGGTTTAAAGCTATCCTTCACGATGAAGGAAACCAATCCTTTCCTGGCTGATACACCTTGGTACTATGAGTTCAAGATTCAGAAGATCAATCCCAACCCAGATGACCCTACAACGGTAATAGATGATGGAGAATGGTTCAGAACTGATGGTACAAACAATCCAAAACTCAACGAATACATGTTAACTGCAAACACAACCCCTGCCTTAACCTACGATTTTGACAGCAATGGTACACAGATAAGCAGAACCAGAGTTGTGGGCAGAGCCTACAATCTCTCCGGGGTGATCTCCGACGTCACGACCCTATCTTCAAATCTGCTCTTCGCAGTTAAGCCCGGCTTCAAACCTAAAGCCTATGTTTACGATCCAAAAGTTCACGCCCTGGGAGATAACCATTATCTGGATTACACCTATGAAGATCAGAAGACTCCTGCTGAAGTGATGCCATTTTCAGTATCCGGTGGCAAGGTTAAATATGCCATTCCGATGTTTAAGGATTTGAACAACAGAAATACTGCCGTAAACAGTCAGAACTTTAAGATATGGCTGCGTTGGGGCTGGTTGGGAGAGTATGGAATCGTAAGAAATGACGGTTCTGTTGGATATCCCGGCACTCCTTATGATAAGAAAGTCGATACCGTACTTGATGCGAGTATGCCTCCAACCTCGGATGCCAACTACTATAGTGAGATCACGCACTTTGATCTGCGTTATAATGATGCACCCTACAATTTCCCGCCCTACGCCAATTCTATCCAAGTTGATAACGATGGCACCAGATGGCTCAGAATTCCTACCAACTCTGTGTTGGGACAGGGTATTGTGCTGGCGAACCTGCCCTCAGGCGATCATAAGTTTACCGTTCGCGTGGTTGACCTTCAGAACATCCCTTCTGATCCTGTAAACTATGAATTTACGCTTGTAGATCCCGTAGCACCGGCAAACAGAAGCGGCATCCTGATTATCGACCAGGACAGTCATAACATCACAAGTTCACCCGAACCTTACGTGACTGATTTCTACAACTATATCCTATCCGGATTTTCTGGAACCAAAGACTTCATCAGTCTGCCGGTTGCCAGCCAAGCTGGGGACACATATCAGGATAGAAGAGACAGAAGACTCGCCTACTCCGATCTGACTCGTTACAAATTGGTGATCTACCATTCTGATCGACCTGGCGAAAATGGCGACCTCTTCAAAGATTGCGACGGCTTGGTTCTCTACCTGCAAAGTGGCGGAAACCTGCTGATTTCCGGATCAGAGAACTTGGCTGCTGGTACGATTGGCCCCATGGTTAGTAACAATCAACAAACCCTTCTGACAGCATTGGGCATAAACTACTCAGCAACTGCAGTGCAGGCTTCCGGATCAAACATCAACAACAACCCGTTCTTCCAGAAGGCAATTGGCAGGACAGGTTTCGGTGATATCGCTCTTAAATACGGCACTGGTGACGCTGCAAGCTTTAACTCTCTGGTTAATCTCAGACAAGGCATGGGAGCTGTGTCCTATTTCGATCCCGCTCTCATCACCGCTGAGCCTATCTTTGGTTATGGTTGCAAACCTACCACGTCAACTGCTACACCTCCTACTCAAGAACAGTACAACACGTTTAGCCAAAGGATAGTGGGAGTTCGTAATATCAATGGACAAAGTCATGCATATACTCTGGGATTCCCTCTCTCTTACATGATTCAATCTGATGCCAAAGCATTTATGGATCGTGTATTCACAGAGATTGGACTCTAATAACCCTACCGGATTTATCATCACCGCCCTTTGTTACAAAGGGCGGTTTTTTTTAGCATTAACTTTGGTGCCAGGTATCACGAGGGTAGTGAGAGAAGGCGAATACCGAGCTCTCACATCTTTATGAACTCACTCACTACAAAACATATAGCTCGGAGGATCGTCCGGCAGAGAAGATATTTCTTCGCGATTGAACAAAGAAAAGCTTGACACAATCAGCCCTCCCACGTTTTTGTACCTGAACAACGTGCTGAAGTGGTGAAATTGGTATACACGCTAGTTTCAGGGACTAGTGAGCAATGCGCTCATGGGGGTTCGAGTCCCCCCTTCAGCACCATTTCTTTTTCCACCGGATTCTACCCTATCACCCCACAATTATTGCTGTTTATCTATATCTCTTTCAGGAGCCATTTCTCACATCCACACGCAAACCAATAAAAAAGATTGACTGTTTTTGCACCCAGCACTTTTCTAAACCAAGAAAGTATAAAGGGGAAAGCCTATGAGAAACTACAGTGATTTGATCGATAAGCTCAATCTCATCCCACATCCGGAAGGTGGCTATTACCGCAGAAACTGGCAGTCCTTGCTATCTGCCGACATCAAGGATAGTTCGGCCAGAACACTCTTTACAGGCAGAACCATTGGTTCCTCCATTTTATACCTCCTGCCTTCCATCGAAGTAAGCACCTGGCACCGCACAAGCTGTGACGAGATGTGGCACCACTACTCCGGCAGTCCTTTGGTCTTGTATAGCCTGAACGCTCAGAAAAGCCTCTCACAACAAATCCTGGGCTCAGATATCGATGCCGGCCAGCTTCCCCAGATCATTATGCATAGAGGGAACTGGTTTGCAGCAGAGACTGTGGAACCGGATAGTTACACTCTTTGTGGTTGCACTCTATGGCCAGCCTTCACATACTCAGATTTTGAATTGGCAGATATAGCCAAGCTTATAGATGATTATCCTCAATACAAAGCTGAGATTGAACACATAGCTAAAAGAAGCAAATAAACCCCCGGAGATTCTCATGGAAAGAAAGATATTTGTTCTGGACACAAACGTTTTGATCCACAGCCCTCAGGCCCTATTCTCTTTCGAAGATAATCGGGTCGTGATCCCCATAGTCGTGATTGAAGAGATAGATCAATTCAAGAAAGGCGTGGATGAGAAAAGTAGAAATGCCCGGCAGATCGGGCGTTATCTGGATGCCCTCAGGACAGACGGCAATCTGCAAAAAGGAGTAAAAACTCCCCAAGGCGGAACTATCCAGATCACGGTCAATAACGACGTCACCAATGCCGCCTCCAAGCTCTTCTTCCTGGATAGAAACGATAACCTGATCATCGGCACCGCTCTCTATTTCAAGGAAAAGTATCCTGAATCCTTGGTAACTTTGGTTTCCAAAGACGTAAACGTCCGCATCAAAGCAGATTGCGTTGGTATCCACGCCGAAAACTACGAAACCGATAGCATCAAGTTTGACGAGTATTACACTGGCTACAGGACTCAGGAACTCGAAGCTGAGCTGATGCAGGAGCTGGAATCCAGGAAGTATCTTGGCAACAGCTTTGGAGAGCTATATCCCAACCAATTCCTCAGATTCCTGGAAAAAGATAACAACATCAAGACCAAAACCACCAGGTTCAATTCCATCCATAAGTCTGTGTATCTACTCAAAGAGTACTACGGACAGGAAGTCTTTGGCATCAAAGCCCGGAACTACGAGCAGGAGATGGCTCTCGATTTGCTCCTGGACGATAATATCAAGCTTGTAAGCCTCTCGGGCAAAGCTGGAACAGGAAAGACCCTGCTCGCCATGGCCGCCGGTTTGCAGAAAGTGGTGGAAGACGAAAAATACTCCCGCTTGGTAATCTCCAGACCCATCTCCCCCATCGGCAAAGACCTCGGATACCTGCCTGGCAGCAAAGCTGAGAAATTCAATCCCTGGATGCAGCCCATTTATGATAACATGGACATTCTTCTCTCCCTGCACGATGAAGGCGGAAACTCCAAGAACAAAAAGAAGACCAGTCTGAATGATTTCCTGGATTACGGCTTCCTGGAGCTCGAACCCCTCACCTACATCCGCGGAAGAAGCTTACCAGACCAGTATATCATAATCGATGAAGCTCAGAACCTCACCCCCCACGAGATGAAGACCATCATCACCCGAGCAGGAGAAAACACCAAGCTGGTGCTCACCGGTGATCCCTACCAGATTGATCTGCCCTATCTTGATTCTCAGAGCAATGGCTTAACCGTTGCCATTGAGAAACTGAAAGCGGAAGACCTAGTGGGTCACATCACTCTTGATATTGGAGAACGCTCCAAGTTGGCTGACCTGGCAGCCAAATACTTCTAAAAGGCCACCTCTATGACCATTAAAGATCGATCTTGGGTCGAAATCCACCTTGATGCCTATCGCGCCAACATCGAGGCCTTAAAGGGCTTCATGGCACAAGGGCAATCCTTCATGCAAATCGTTAAGGCCGATGCCTACGGACACGGGGCTTTTGAGATCGCTGAACAAGCTCTGGAGCTTGGTGCCGCTCTCTTGGGCGTAGCAAATTGTGAAGAAGGCAAGCTCCTCCGTCTGCAAGGTATCACAGCACCCATCCTGGTGCTTTCACCCAGCCTGGACACCGAAATTGACGAGCTGATTGAGTATGAGCTCAGACCCACAATCTCTGCGCTGAATTTTGCCTCTACCCTCAATACACGGCTGAACGAACTGGGTAAACAGCTTCACTATCATCTTAAACTTGATACAGGCATGCACCGTTCCGGATTCTCAGAATCTGATCTGGATGATTTCCTGAAAGAGCTTCCAAGTCTGAAGCATCTGGTATTGGAGGGGGTGCTCTCTCACTTTGCAGCCAGTGAAAACAATCCGCAGTTTAGCAGAGAGCAGGAAGAGATCTTTCGTCGGCTGCTACTCAAGTTCAGCCCTCAGCCCAAATTCCTCCACATAGCCAATAGCTCTGCTCTGGTCGGTGGACTGGCCAGCAGCGGGAATCTGGTGCGGCTAGGCATCCTAAGCTACGGCATCTACACTGATCAAGGCCAAAGAGCTATGGTTACACTCAAGCCCGTGATGCAGTTTAGAAGCCGCGTGAGCTTGGTAAAAGATATCAAAAAGGGTGATACCTGCGGATACAACCGTCTTTGGACTGCAGAGCAAGACACCAGGTATGCAATTATCCCCGTTGGCTATGCAGATGGTTACGATTACCTGCTGGGTAACCAAGCAGTAGTGTCCATCGGAGATCAGCTCTTTCCTGTGATTGGCAAAATTTCGATGGATATGCTCACTATCGATATCGGGAATAGCACTGTTCAGGTCGGTGACGAAGTTTGCCTGCTGGGTGGAAGCACTCCGAAGACTCATGTGGAAAACCTGGTAGCGAGCTACAACGGTTCCAGCTACGAGCTGCTCTGCCAGGTGGGACGTCGTGCCCGCCGTTATTTCTATTTATATGGCAAGCTCTGCTCCAGTGCCCCCCTATCCCGGCGTGACTTTGTTCCGGCAGATTTTAGTGATGATAAGCTCAATTCCATTATCGAAGCTGCCGTCCTGCAAAGGCTGGATAGTAGTGAGATCGGCTCTATTGTTTACCGGGAGATGCTCTCCAATCTCTTTTTTGATAAAGACCGTGAGATTCACTATCGTAAAGACTTCAGACACAGCATCACCCTGAGCGACGGCAACTCGCCCGGGCATTACGATGTGGAAACTGAACTCAGCTATCGGAAAGTCCTGGATAGCGATTACTTTATTGTAGCCTGTGCTCAGAGTGAGACAGCTCTGCAAGCTTATCTCCAGCGTAAGGACGTGGAGTATCGGTGGCTGATGGACGATAAGTTTGAGATCAATCCCCAGAGCTTTGTGGTGAGCTCCATCAAAGTGAACGATCTCACCCTAAACACTGAAGCCCGGCAGGAAAGAGGTTGTCTGGAGCTTAGATGCAGCCATCCTGATCTAGGTTTGCTCCTGGGGAAGGAAGTGGATTTTGTGATCAACACTCGTACCATCTACCCCAGAAAGTCACATCAAATGAGCATTTTTATCACTGAACTCACCAAAGGTGTAGCCCTGAGCTTTTCTTACCCCTCGCACTGGACGGATGTCGAGTGCATCCCCATTTTCTCCGGACAAAACCGTTATCCCAAGATTCATAGAAGCGGAAACAGCATTGAGCTCTGTACCAAGTCTGAGGAATGGATTTTCCCTCTTAGTGGAGTTGTCTTTGCGTATTGAGGTCTTTCACAAGGAGAAGAGGAGCAAAGGAGATTTCAAAACAAAGGGAAAGAGTAAAAGAGACTAAGGGCGATAGCAGTTGGTGTGCCAAACTCCGATTTGGCACAAAGCTCACATGTCTTTCCCCCAGGCAGCTCCGCTGCCTCTGCCAAACTGGAGCTTGGCAGCCCACACCGTCACTTCTGACTTCTCACTCCTAACTCATACGACACCCATGAGACACCCATGAGACACCCATGTGACACCCATGTAAACTCATGCGTGTCACATGGGTATGAGATGCGTTTTCAATCAGTGCTGAATTAGGGAGCAAAAGAAAAGTATAGATGAAGCGCTGAAGCCGGTCTATGTCCAGCTTCAGCGCTTTGAGTGTTTAATCTAGTAAGGTTGGTTTCAGGGTATTTGGATCAAGGTGCAATCGACCACAAAGTTCAAGTTGTCCTCAATATTCGCAAGGATGTTGGGTTTGACCATCGTTTTGTATCCTGGCTTACTGATTTCAAGAGCGATAACACCTGATCCCGTAAGGCCTCTTTGAATTCGATAGAAACCATTTGCATCAGTTAGGACTGGTAAGGGACTGATGTTTATCAGAGCCACTTCTGCGCCTGGAAGAGGATCTCCCTGGATATCGGTAACTATCCCCTGAACAGTGACCACATAGCGCTTCTGAACGCGATCTTGCAGAGCATATAACTGCAAGCTCAGTAACACCAATATTAACGTGACAAAGCGTGTTCTCATTCTTACCTCCATTTTGCGAGAAAACAGAGTTTACTACTTTTGTCAATAATAATCTTCTACTCAATAATACAAATCCCGGCGGCCAGCTTTCATCTCAGCAAGCTTTTCGGTAACGGATTGACGCATTGTCTCGTCCTGAATCTCAGCAAGTTCACGCTCTATCAATCTCAGGCCTGAGTCAAGAGTCTTTTGGGAAGAGAAGTCATAGAGATACTCGGCAAAAGTAAGAAGGGCGTTGGGTGTGCAGAATCTTTTCACAAATCCGGGAATGGCAAATTCCATGAAGTGTTCGCCAGTTCTTCCGGCTCTGTAGCAACTGGTGCAGAAAGAAGGAATATAGCCATGTTCTGCCAGTTCATAGATCACTTCATCCAGGCTGCGGGTATCACCCAGCACAAACTGGCTCTTCTTTTTGGAGACTTCGTCTTTGTTGGAGTAATCTCCAACGCCTATGCTGCTTCCAGCATCGATCTGAGAGACGCCGTAGCGAAGCACTTCATTTCTGATGGCAATGGGTTCCCTGGCAGTCAGGATCATTCCGGTGTAAGGAACGGAGAGACGAATAGTGGCAACAAGATGCTTAAAATCCTCGTCCGAGACCTGATAAGGAGGATGATCGGCAAACTCCGTGCCATTGGCAGGCTCAATTCTGGGGAAGGAAATGGTATGTGGTCCCACTCCAAAGCGATCTTCCAGGTGGATAGTGTGATAGAGCAAGCCCATCACTTCAAACTTCCAGTCATACAGTCCCATTAATGCCCCAATGCCCAGATCATCTATCCCGGCTTGCATGGCACGATCGAGCCCATCCAAGCGCCAGAGGAAGCTGCTCTTGGGTCCGCTGGGATGCAGTCTCTTATAGGTCTCTTCATGGTAGGTTTCCTGGAATATCTGGTAGGTGCCAATTCCAACTGATTTGACCGTACGGAAGCCTTCGATATCCAGCGGTGCAGCATTGATGTTTACCCGGCGAATCTCACCTTTTTTGTATTTGGTGTCATAGACAGTACGGACTGTCTCCGCGATGTAATCTGCACTGTACATAGGATGTTCGCCATAGACCATGATCAGGCGCTTATGTCCAGTCTCCACCAGAGCTTTGGTCTCGTCAATCAATTGCTGTTTGCTGAGGGTGGATCGCAGGCAATCTTGGTTAGATTGGCGGAATCCGCAATAGACACAGTCATTGATGCACTCGTTGCCCACATAAAGCGGGGCAAAGAGCACAATACGGTTTCCGTAGATGCGTTCTTTAAGCTCGTGAGCACCTTCGAGGATCATGTTTCTGGTCTCTGGATCGGTCACACTCAAGAGTGCTGCTGTTTCTATCGGATCCAGTCTCTGTTTGCTGAGAGACTTATCTATGATGTCTTTGATCTGAGACTTGGGGGCGTTTTGTGCAGCTTTGATCTGTTCAATAATCGTCTCGGTGGGAATAAACGACTTGAGGCCTTCGGTGGAAATCTTCATCTTTTCTCCTAATCTATCTTCAATGTTATTGTCTTTACTTTCACGGATTTGATCTGGCCGAGTTTTCCGGAGAATGCACCCATCTCATCGAGGCTGAGCTCCATGATGAGAAAGATTACGGAGACATTTTTGTCGCGCATGGGGTAGCCTACTCTTAGCAGAATGCTGGAGGCATAATCGTGCAGAAGCTCTGATACTGGCTGGAACGCTCTCTCGGGGTCGTTCACCACAATAGTGACAATGTGTCTTTTCTTATCCATATCTCCTCGGGTGCGGGGGGATTCTTTGGATAAGAGGGTGAACTCTTTATCCCTTGATGGCAGATGATCCCCCATCGCAGGTTTGATTCAAATTCTTTGGGTCTGGTAACCTGAACCCCTCTAAATCGCTAGAACTTAGCCTTTTATCAGGATCCTTAGTCTATCTTTAGATACTATAATAAACAGAGTGTATATCTGGCAAGCAATTTCTGAAGTATTTGCAGAATCAGGGATGCTTCACTTGCGCCAGCTACTTCAAAGCCGGGTTTATCCCCTCTACATAGAGCTCGATAGCTTGAACGGCTTCAGCTAGCTCAGCGCCCGTGAAACCGCTGAAATCAGAGTATGATATGGTGCTCAGGTAGCTATGATAAATCCCCTGGGAGGCTGGTTTGTAGCTCCAGTGCCAGGGTTCATTTGAAAATCCGGTCCTTCCCGTCTCAGCTTTATCCGTGTAAGTCTGATAAAAGCCATAGCCTGCTGCATTGGCACTGAGCCAATCCAGGATACGCTTTCCCTGCCCTCGGGTGAAGTATGCTGGCTCAAGATTGTTCAGATCAATCTCTGTGCCCCAGTGGTGACGAGAGATTCCCGGCATGGATACATACTGAAGCGCTTGTTGCATCAGGTGAATCTTCTCCTGTCTGCCCATCGCAGCCCGCCAACCCAATCTGTTGAGACGGCTTTCCCAGATGCTTTTCTGCCTGCTCCAGTTTCTGGCAGCCGAGAGGATTCTTAGCTCTATCCCATCTTCCAAAGCTGCAGCATACATATCTTTGAAAGCAAGATAGACGTCTTTGCGGATGGGCAGGCCTGCTGTTCCGTGTTTTGCTTCCAAAGTAGTAAAATCCTGATGGTGAGAGAAATCTGTCTTCCCCAAGAGAAAATCCTTGTCTGCTGCGACCGGACTACTTGCAGCTTCTGGAACTGAGCTGGGTGCAGAGGCTTGATTGTCTGCCACTGATAAGGATTCTGGCGAAGCATTATCCATTGAGAGATTTGTTGCCTGCAGAGCAGTGCCATCGCACCTGCTGCAGAGGAGCCAGACGAGCCCCAGAGCCAGAAGAATCACCACCTGTATCAGTATAATTCGGTTATATTTCTTTTGTGCCTTTAAGCGACGACGCATTTATGCTCCAATCTGAAAAGATTTGTTTTCTATACTTGGGAATGGCTGCAGCAGCTACCATGGCAGCATTGTCCATGCAAAGCTTCAGAGAAGGGAAATAGGCCTTGATGCCCAGCTTTCCTGTTTCCAGATGCATCTGTTTGGCAAGCTCGCTATTGGCTGCCACTCCTCCGGCGAGAACTATGGATTTGATCCCGTTTTGCCGTGCCCAGCGAACCGCTTTCTTTACCAGGGGCTCAACTATTGCTGCTTGGATGGAGGCTGCCAGATGCTCTCGGTTCTGCTCTATATATGCCTTATCGTGCTGGCTGAGATGAGTCAAAACTGATGTCTTCAGCCCGCTGTAACTGAAATTGAAATTATCTTTCTGTTTGAGTGCCCGGGGAAACTCCACAAAGGCGGGATTACCGGTCTTGGCCAAGCGGTCGATTATCGGACCTCCCGGAAACCCCAAACCAAGAAGCTTGGCACACTTATCAAAAGTCTCTCCCGCTGCATCGTCCAAAGTCTTGCCCACGATCTCAAACTCTGTCTCTGTCCGAAAGTGTACCAGTTCTGTGTGCCCGCCTGAAACCACCAGAGCCAGAAATGGAGCACTTAGCTCAGGATGGTCGATGAAATTGGCAAAGATATGAGAGAGGAGATGATTGACAGTGATCAGAGGCAGCCCCAAGCTATAAGCCAACCCCTTGGCATAGGAGAGCCCCACAATGAGAGAACCAATCAGGCCGGGATTGATTGAGACGGCTATTGCGTTGATCTGATCCAGGGTAATACCTGCTTCTTTCAAAGCAGCCTGGCAGAGGTACATGATGTTTTTCATGTGAAGGCGGGAGGCGAGCTCCGGTAAAATGCCTCCAAACTCCAGATGCTGAGGTTGGGAGGAGATGAGATTGACGTAAACCTTGTAGTCTGTGTCCAGAATGGCCACAGAGGTATCGTCACAAGAGCTTTCAAAAGCCAGGATGTATTCTTTGTTCAATTGTTTACTCTAACCTTGTCTGGGGTAACATCAATAAGGGTGATACCCTCGGGAACCTGGATACTTACGGTGTAGAATCCCTGGGAATCTGCAGTAGGTGCGAGCATAGTTTGTATGCTGCTGCTTCGTAGGCTGTCCAGATCCTGGCGGTCTCCACTAAGCTTTACGGTAACTCGGGAAGGAAAGAATCTCTGCCCCGGGCGCTCAGGAAGAGTGACATTGTTCATCACCCTGGTAACTATCTGATTGGAGCTCACCAGAATTCTTACTTCTTCAACATTAGTAGAGATATTGTTTGAAGGAATAGAGAGCTCGACCTTGAAACTGGCCTGACCCAAGTGTCTGCGACCCAAGTCCTCTGTATTGAGTGAGCGTATATTGTCTATGATATGGGATGGGCCGGAGATATTCACGAACTCAGGAGACATCTGCAGGCTCTTACGGCTGAACTCCAGCCTCACCTGTTCATTTTCAAAGCTCAGGTTGATTGGCACTCTTTTCTCGCGTTTCGTTTCGGCAGAAATCCTGATATCTTCATTGCCCACAGGACCGATCATCACCAGATCAATATTATCCGGGATATTAAGAGTGTAGTCCGAGATGGAAAGAATATCCTGCCCGGGGCGAATCTGGCTGGCATCGACAGATACCTTGAGATCGGTCATGATCAGCTTGAGTATCTCTATGCCCTTGCCTTGCACCAAAAAAGGAATACTCTCAGGTTGCTCCTTGATGCTGAGGTTATCAGGATTGTTCAAGAGCACAATCGGAAGGTTGACCACGGCTTTGTGTTCTGATACAAGCACCGATTGAAGCCATAGCAATACTGCAATAAACAAGGCCAGGATCTTGAGCCAGATCAGCTCTCTGCGCAATTACTCCTCCACGTAGTAAGCATTGATGCCCAGTTGCTTCATCTTCTTGTAGAGCGTGGTTCTCTCTATACCAATGGCCTGAGCTGTGGCACTGACACGCCAGTCATACTGCTCCAGATAATGAGTAATATAGTTCCTCTCAAAAGCAGCAATGCTCTCCCGGATACTGGTGATGGAGAGATACTTACTCAAAGGATCTTCACTGGTGTGAGTCTGATGTGTAAGCTTCATCTTGAGGTGTTTCAGAACCACATCATTGCTGATAAGCTTCTCATTGATAGTGATAAACTTACAGAAGTTCATCAATTCACGCACATTACCCGGCCAGGAGTACTTCAGCAGCTCATCCTGCAATACCGATAAATCTAGCTGATCATTAAAGTCATACTGCTGGGAGTAGTTTGTGAGCAAGTAACTCATTATCAGGATGATATCCGAACCTCTTTCCCTCAGAGGAGGAAGCTGAACCACATTCCCCTCTATCCTATAAAACAGGTCTTTACGTAACACATTGGGGTTTGATAGAGCATCAATCTCAGCATTGGAAGCAAAGATAAGACGGGTGTTTACCTTCTTCATCATGCCACCTACCACTTGAATCTCTTTGTTTTCAATGGCACGGAGGATCTTGGCTTGTGCCTGAAGTGAAAGATTTGTCACTTCATCCAGAAAGAGAAGCCCCTCACTACACTCTTCAAAGAAACCCACTTTGTTGCGGTCGGCACTGGTGAAAGCTCCTTTGGTATGACCAAAGAGCTCACTCTCAATGATGGTCTCTGTCAGAGCACTACAGTTTACAGTGTGGAAGACCTTGCCGAATCTTCTGCTATTGATATAGTAGTAGCTTGCCGCCACTTCCTTACCAGTACCCGTCTCCCCCACCAGGAAGAGATCTTCATCCACTTCTGCCAGTTTGGCTATCTGCTCCCGTGCCTTCCTGATGGCAGGGCTCTCTCCGATGAAGGGAAAGCTGCGGGTGAATTGCTTCTTCAGGTTAATAAACTCTATCTGCAGACCAATATGATCTTCTTCCTGCCGTTTCAAAGACACGGCATTATCTATATGCAGCATCAACTGGTTGGTATTGAAGCTCGCACCCTTCTCAATGAAGTGATATGCACCCAGATCTCTGATCTCCTGCACCTGAGCAGTAGTAGCCTCACCGGAGATCACAATCACTTTGTAATTCAGATCCAGATTATCCCTCAGATAACGCAGCACCTGCAATCCATTCAAGGGACTTCCAATAAGATAGACATCCAGCAGGATCACATCCGGCTGAAACTTCCGGAGTTCATTGAAGAAGGCATCGCTGTTTGTAGTTTGAAGCACTTCATAACCCCTTCTTTGGATTATGGTTGCCACATTTGAGGATAATACAACATCATCTTCCAGAATAAGGACTTTTCCTTTCATTGAAGCTCCTAATTAATGCGTTCTTCCAGATCAGCCAAGGCATTGATATAATAGATATAGGCTTGATCCGGGGAGTCGTAAGGTGAGAAGTATTTGTGCACGTCTCCATCTTGGAAGTATTTGGTGCACATATAATAGAAGTGATCACTGGTGGTGAGCATCCGGGCTGTTCGCAGCAGGTTCTCATCGCCCTTGTTCTTCACTTTCTGCAGCAGCTCATACATTGTCTCGATAGCATTCTTCTGCATATCATTCTCCAGCCAGGCCGAGAGGTCTCGCTCTTCATCCGCCCAGGAAACAGCCTCTGGGAAGGAAAGAGATTCCTGCTGGTAATTTGCCAGCTCGGAGGTTTGGCTGGGTGTAGCAAAGCCCAGATGAGCTCTCTTGAGTACTTCAGCCGGGAAATGCTTCATGAAGTCAAAAATGCCGGATTCTGCCCATTGGTGCTCTCCAAAGGTCTCATAATCCATAAAGAGATTGAGGAATTGATTCCTGCCCTTCTTCTCTTCCAGAGTGAGGTGATCTATCCAATTGACAAATTTGTCCACAGTGAGGGGATACTCCGGCCAATCCCTGTTTGAGAACCGGAAGGCAATATCATCAGACAGCTTGTAATACTTCAAAAGCAGATTGATATCCTTGGAATAGTTCTTGTAGGCATAGAGCGGAGAACGCCAATCCAATATTCGATCCACACCCTCTGTGATGATGGTCTTGAATCCTTCTATCTCGAAGATCAGATCGGAAAGCTTGTCCTGATAGATCAGCTCCGTATTGCGGAAGGTCACGGTGTCGAAACCAAACTCATCCTTTATCAACTTACGATGCATCATCACCTGATCCAAAAACTCATTTGTATCATACAGCAAAGCCAAAGAGTGGTAATAGGTCTCCCCTATCATCTCCACCGATCCGGTATCTGCCAAAGCTTTGAAGGAATCCAGCACCTCTGGACTGTAGAGTTTAAATTGCTCAATAGCAGTGCCTGTGATGGAATAGGATATCTTGAACTGACCCGGGAACTGCCGAATCAGCTCCAATAGCAGCTTGTTTGTGGGCAGATAGCATTTCTCTGCCACCTTCCTCATTACCTGTGCATTGAGCTTCTCATCAAAGAGATCTGCACCAGTGCCAATATCAAACAGACTCATGTGCCGAAGCCGGTAGGGCTGGTGAACTTGAAAGTAAAAGACTATATTCAGCATTTCAATCTCCTTATGTTTGCTGGCGCAGATATTGAGACAACAAAGATGAATAATGCTTCCGGATCAGCTCGGCAGATTCCTGCCATTGAATCCTATTCACCTCATTCTTGCCTTCCAGCCCCATCTTGAGACAGGCATTGGGATTATCTATGAGATGGTTGATGGTATCTGCCATCAAATCCACATCCCAATAATCTACTTTAAAGGCATGATTCACCACTTCAGCCACACCGGACTGCTTGGAAATAATCGCCGTCACCCCATAGGCCATGGCTTCCAGAGGAGCTATCCCAAAAGGCTCGGATACTGAAGGCAAGACATAGATATCTGAAGCTCTGAGCATCCGTTCCACTTGCTTTCTATTCAGGAACCCGGTAAAAAGGAACCGATTTTTCATCTTCAACGAAGCAGAGCGTCGCAGTAGCTTACGCGCCATATCTCCGGTTCCCGCCATGATAAACCTGGCATCTGGATTCTGTTTCAAGACCCGCTCTGCCACTTCCAGAAAGTAATCTGGTCCCTTCTGAATCGTAATCCTGCCCAAGAACAGAACCGTGGTACCCTTGAAAATCCTGTGCCGGCTAAAGACAGCATCCTCAGACAGGGAAAAGGCATTGTGTACTATCCTGATCTTGGCTGTATCTATCCGATAGCGGGACATGATCATCTGCGCTGTGTATTGCGATACAGCTACCACCATATCTGAATACATCATGCCGGCATGTTCAATCTTGTGAATCCTTTCATCACCGGGGCCACCGGCTCTATCGAACTCCGTGGCATGAATATGCACCATCAGAGGTTTGCCGGAAAGCTTCTTGCTCAGCATTCCCGCAGGATAGCAGAGCCAATCGTGGGCATGAATCAGATCGTAGGAAAGCTCTTTGCTGAACTTCTCTGCCCGAACGGTGAATTCCTGCACTTTCTTGATCAGATCTTCATCGCCCACCAGGTTGGATGTCATCTCTTCAAAGAGCTCATGTTCAGCCATCCCGGTTTCGATGGACTCCACATATTCTCTGCGTGTAATATATTCCATATACTCCCTCAGTTCAGCTAGCTGAAGATAAGTCTCCGGATGATTACTCACTCCCAGATATTCCAGCTTTTCCTGCATGCTGCTGAATTTCTGGTTCACAAACTCCGTCTGTTTCACCGGATCAACATATACCACAGGCAGAGTATCCGCATCGCTTTCCTGGCGCATGGGGAAATAGACCATCTCTTTGGTCGGTAGCACCAGATTAATTTTAATCCCCAATGCCAGCAGAGCTTTGACCATCCCATAGCAAGCCATAGCCAGGCCACCGGAGATCAGAGGCGGATATTCCCAAGAATACATCAGGATTTTCATAAGCTCCCCCGTAGATATGCAATATAGCTTTCAACATTATACAAAGCGGCCACGCTCATAGCAAGCGCCGGAGCACCTTTGGGGAAATGCGGATTGTCTCCATCCCAAACCTCGGCAATGGATGCAATATGCCCCTTTTGGCAACTGGTTCGGAAGGGCTCTATCAGGCCTTCGAGTTTATCCGCCAATTCAGCATCCGATATTCTGCCCCGCATTGCCTTGCTGTAAACTCCACAGAAAGGACTGAGCAGCCAGGCCCAAACGCTGCCATTGTGGAAAGACAGATCTCTCTCGCGCTGGGAACCGTAATACTTCTTGCGAAACTTGGGATCCTTGGGGCTGAGGGTTCGAATTCCATAAAAGGTATAAAGCTCTTTGAAGGCCTTTTCAAAGACCTTGAGCATCCTGTCCTGATCCAGAAAAGAGAAAGGCAGGCTTAGCGCTATCAGAGCATTGGGACGCAGCTCTGTAACCTGCTCTTCACATTGAACACTATTATGATGACAGATCAGACGATCGGCCAGATAATCTCCGCACCAGAACTTCTCCAGGGATAGCTCCAGCTTGCCTAAGGTCTCCATGATTTTATCTGTGTTGGTCAAAGGACGCTTCCTTTGATTGATGGCATAAACATCCTGATAGACCTTCAGGGCATTGTACCACAAAGCATTGATCTCCACCGGCGCTCCATTTCTGGGTGTCACTGCAGTTCCATCAACCCGGACGTCCATCCAGGTGGCATGCGCAAATCCCGGTTCCAGCACCAGCAAGCCATCCTCTCTGATCCCGAAAGGATAGGTACTTTGCGTTAGGATTGTCCCCAGCAGCTCATCCAATGCCGCCAGGGCATTCTTCCAATACAGCTTGGTGTTCTTCACCTTTCCCAGCTTCCAGAGCAGGATAATGTACCACAATGTGGCATCCACTGTATCATAATTTAGCTCACGGCCACTCTCCGGCAGAACATTTGGAATGAGGCCATCTTTGATAAACTCGGCATACTTCTTGAGGATTCGCTCCGCCAGTTCCTGATTTTCCGGCTTGCGCAAGAGAGCATTGAGCACAAACATCGTGTCCCTGCCCCAGGCTCCATAATAGGGATAGCCAGCAATGATATCGTCATTTGCCACATAGTCCCGGAGCCCAGCCTCAAGAAGCTTGATATATTCCTGATATGTAAAGAGCTTACTGTCCTCATAATCCAATCTGCTGATCAAGGTATCGTCCTGATCGCTTTGGGTGGGATAGTCTTTGGGCTTGGGGAGATCTCTGTAGCGAGCTTCAATCCGCTCGATCATAGGCTCAAGCTGCTCCAAAGGTTGATCCGAAAACAGCACATAGTTGGATTCTCCCACTTTGAGATCAAAGCTGATCTCAAACAGGGAGATCTGATCTCCTATCCCGGCATATCCGCTCATTACTTCCCAGGGATAATAGACATTGTAATAGACATATTTATTATGCTCAATCTCTCCCACCAGACTGTGGGTATAGACCTCATAACCATTGGACCCGCGTTTGCACCCGGCACGAACTCCCTTGTCCAAGCTGCTGATCCCGGTATCAAAGTGCTCATAGTCAAGATTGCCAGCAGGATTCAAATCATGATGAGGCACCAGAGTGTATTTGGGATGAAGGTGGAAATGCAGACGATGATGACCCAGATTGGTGTATTTCACCAAGCTCGTATTGGTCTCTTCATCCATCATGATTTCCTTGAGGATCAATATCTCATTCTGGTGTGGCAGAGCACTGTAAAGAAATATGGGATAGGGTCTGAGCCATGGTTTGACCAGATAGAGGAATCCTTCAGGATAGATACAATTACTGTAATTATTACTATCCAAATGGATAATCTCACCCCGCCACTCAATTTTCTCTTCCATCCCGGCAACCAGATGACGGCGGTTGAACTTCGCATCGCTGGCCACCAACAGCCCATGATACTTTCTCTGATTGATCAGATTCCCGGTTCCTAAAGCATAGGAACCTTTGGAGTTACTCAGTATCCATTCATGATGATGGGTTTCCATGAAGTAGTTATTCATCCTCACCCCTTAGTTAATTTATTCCTTGTGTTGATTTTTTTCTATAGTCAGAACTCGTCAAGTAAATAATCACTCAATTATCGGGATTTTTTCGGTTATATGTTTCCCCCGGGTGGGTTCAGATGGCTAGCAGTGTGGAAAATTGTCCCTTCCCAAGAGCGCACCCAATGAATACGCAACTGATACCCATGTGACACGCATGAGTTTACATGGGTGTCACATGGGTGTCACATGGGTGTCTCATGCGTGTCGTATTAGTTAGAAGTTAGAAGAGTCAGGAATCCATGGAGATTACTTATGGTAAAGAGCCCTTTTACTAACCCCACTATGCGGGGTTCCGGACATCGCTTTGCCCGTCTTGCTGCCCACAAAAAAAGACCCTCATAATGAGGGCCTTCAGAAAACATGTCTGGCAGGATAATGTCTAATCTACGATACTAATGCTGGAGTTGTTTTGTATGCGTTGGTTGGTAGGCTGAAGAGTGTCATAAACCGAGGGCATATCCGAGAAGTACTTACTATAGACCACCCGGAGAGTCTTGTTGTTTCGGCTGATCTCGTTGATATCCGGCAATTGATAGATCAGATCCTGCGATCCGGTGGCATCGACTGTGGCATATTCGTGATCGATGGTGCGAACGTAGTTTCCATTTTCGTCAAAGAGCACCAGCATGAAGAATCCCGTCACGGGAACTGCCAATTTGTTGGATAGCGTTACATAGACATCTGTGGGGGTGGGAATGTCGCTGAGGTCATAGAGGAAGAACTCATCGCTGTTGACGGGTTGGACAAAGATCTCACTATCCATCTGGAAGGCATCTTCATCCAGCCAATTTCCGGAATATGATCTGGCTGCTTTGAAACCGCCAAAATAGGCCAGGGTTCTCTCCTGATATGAAGACATGCCCGGATCATTAACGATGTAGGAAGAGGCGCTATTGGCCGGCCCCCGCTTTGCTACGACCAGCACCCAATGGCTGCGGCGATTGGCAACTTTAACGATGACTTTGTTACCTTTGTCCAGCTCCTGGCTCAGGTAGTCCCAATCGTTGCGTCTGGCACTCTGAGAAACGAGTTCCAAGCCATTACCCGGCCCGTCAATCTCTCCGGCAATTTGCCAGCGCATCAAATCGCCAGCAAAACCACCGTTTCTACTGAGCCAATCGTTCAAACGATCGGGCGTCATGCGGGTGTTGGTTGCTTCTGTGTTTAGCAGCATGGCAAGGCAACTGAGGACGCATCCGCTGCTGCCAATCGTGCTCCGGCTGGAGCCAAGTCTTTCGCTGTTCCACCGTGAGTCATTTTGTGAGAACCAGCTAAAACCACTGGCACTCAAACTCACAGCTAAGGAGATCATTATAAATGTGTAAGTTATTTTTTTCATAATCTGTCTCTGTCAGTAAATTCTGATATCACTCAGGATTAGCTGTCGTGCGCCACTGTGATACCAGAGCTGATGTTGTCAACAATAAAATGCCCGAAATACTCTTAATGCTTTGTTAGGCTGCATCTTGGGCAGGATGTTTGTATGGTGTTTAGAGATCGATGTTCAAGCACTCAGAGTAGCTCTGGATAATTCACTCACTCGTAGCATGATGGTCTGTTTCTGCTGGGCAAATTGGCGTTTCTGCTCTTCGCTCAGGGTTTCTGCTCCGGCCATTTTTAATTGATTGGGATTGATGAATTTCTTCCCGCTGATCAAACCGAAATGCAGGTGAGCTCCGGTGGAGCGTCCCGTGCTACCCACTCTGCCGATCACTTGTCCCCGCACCACTCGTTGGCCAGCTCTTACGCTTATGGAGCTGAGGTGGGCGTATTGGGATTCCACTCCACTGGAGTGTTTGATCTGGACGTTGTTTCCCCAGCCACCGTGATAGCGGGCTTCGGTCACGACACCGTTGGCTATGGCATAGACCGGCGTACCCATTCTGGCGCGGTAATCTACACCTTGGTGCATCTTAGAGCTCCCCGTGAAGGGATCAGCCCGGTAGCCAAATCTGGAGACTACATGGATACTGGCAAGAGGGAAGCCCACTCCACTGGTGTTGTTGCTTTTCCCATCTATATTGTAGAGGCCGTTCAGCACAGATTTGGGATCGCTGGCATCCTCATATCTCCAGAGTTCTTTAGCACTTACTCTCTCACCTTCATACTTCACGTAAAAGACCTTGGTGCCAGGGAGAGCTTCGTTTTCGAAAATCCGTTCCTTGATGAGCACAGTGAATCTATCGCCATTTCGTGCATCCCGGGAAAAATTAACTTCAGATTCCAAGCCATTATTCACAGATTGCTTGGCACTGGGGGGAAGCCCGGCTGCCAGAAGCGAGGCATCCAGGGTGCCTTGCAGCTCACCGGTGATGAGGCGGTATTGCTCCAGAACAGGTAGAGTATCGACACTATAGATGAGGGAATCAGGAGTGACCGTGAAGTTGTGCCGCACAGTCGGTTCCTGAATAAACTGCATTTTATCGATAGTCTGTCTATCCTTGTTGAGTAATATCTTTAAAGTATCTCCGGGTTGAACAGTGGTAACATCTATGTACTCACCCATTCGATATGATACTATAGCAACGTGTAAGGGTGGTAAATCGTGGCCTTCCAGCACAGAGTAGAAGCTGCCGCCATCGGGGATGGTGCCGGTGATCCAGGGATCTGGGGTTGAGGCTGGCAGGGATTGAGTTTGTGATGTATTGGGAATCACGCCTTTTATTAGTGCTAGTAAAGAGAAACTGATGATAAGGGCAAGAATGATGAGGAATAAAGCTCTGTTTCCGTGGTGCAAATTATACTCCTTAGCTGTTTTGGGGATGGTAGTGAATATTTACTTTAGAAAGGCTGTTTCCGTAGAAATTGAAGAGCTCTTTTTCGACTTCTTCGGAAATCCCATGTCCTGAGCGGACACTGAGGTTACCATCCACACAGATAGTTATATTGATTAGAAAATGTGGGCCAAATCTGTGCAGCCCCAGTTCTTCAATGCCGCAGACTCCGGAAACATTCATTGCCAAAGCTCTCACTTGAGAGCTGAATTCGGGATCCGGAACACTATCCATCAATTCTCCAGAGCCGTCTTTGAGTATCTCGAAGCCGGTCTTAATGATGTAGATAGCCACGACGGCTCCTGCTGCTGGATCCATCCATAGGAACCCAACCTTTCCCATGATCAGACCAAAGATCACCGCCACTGAAGCCATGATATCGTTAAAATGATCATTTGCCAAGGCTTTGAGGGTGGGGTTACCGGTCTGCTTGGCGCTCTTACGGGTGTAGTTGTATAAGAAAATTTTGATAAGGAAAGTCCCTACTGCTATTACCAGAGCCCAGAGAGATGAGTTTTGAGACACGGCAGAACCGCTGGCAAGCTCATAGACCTTGTTTAGAGAGTCCCAAAATATGGCTATACCTGTGGTTAGGATGAAAGCCCCCACGACTATGGCAGCAATGGATTCCAACTGGCGGTGTCCATAGGGGTGTTCAGCATCAGCCGGCTTTCTGGCTTGAACCATGAAGAACTTCACTGCAACATAGTAGATCACGTCCGAGCTGGAATTGATGCCATCTGCCAAGAGAGCCGGACTGTGTCCAATTATACCCACAGTGGTCTTCAAAATGGAGAGTAAGATGTTTGAAAATAGCCCTAGGTTGACAGTTATGGCAGAAAGTCTGTCTCTATCGTTCATTGTAGCTCCCATAGGTCTTGAAAGTGAATCTCCGGGAAGCTCTCCCGGATAAAGTGGCGAAAGGTTTCAGCATCCCTCTGCGACAAACCAGGAGAGCAGGTGTTTAGATAAAACTCGTTGATCTTAAAAGGAATGAGGACACTCACCTTGGCTAGCTTGAGAAGATCCTTCAGAGAATTGAGGTTGAGCTTGATGCTCTCAGGATGGCGGAAGATTAGCTGGGTGCTGGTGCTTTTTAGGTAAGGTTTGAGCTTTACGAAGCTGGTCTCCGTGAAAGCACCGGGGATGAAGCTGGCAGAGCTGGAGCTGTGCTTCTGGAGTGTTTCCAGATATTGCTGCTCTGCGCCTATGAGGGTGTTCAGCTCGGTTTCCTGCCATTTTCCGTTCTTTAAGAGGCAAAGCTCCTGGCGTTCTATGAGCCGCGAACGAGCGCTTTTACTAATGGAACGATCTTCTGGCAGACTATTCAAGAGTACTATACGGCTCAGTTCTTCCTTGATGGCTCCGTTTGAGCCGTAACCTGCGCCTAGAGCCAGAATCAAGTGATCGACAACATCGCTTAGAGCAATGGATTTTCTATCCAGTGAGCCGTCTATCAGTATAGAACCAGCTCCCATTATCTGCATGGCTTTTGCTGCCTTAATCTGGTCTGTGACGGAACTGGGGCCGGTGATTTTGGTTTCTATGTAATCTGTAGCTTCGGCTATCAGGAGCCTTCTGCCGGTTGAACCGGGAGATTGGGCCAGGATCTTCAGGCTGCTTCCGGAAGCATTCGCCGTCTCTTGATCGCAGATGAAGATTGTGCCCCTGGGAAGCTTCACCCTGGGTTTGGGTGTGTTGTAAACCAAATCAAAATCCTCGCCGTCAATACCGGTGCTCAATAGACCGTATCGGCAGCGAGGATTCTGGGCTAATATATGGTTCAGGATGGTCGTTTTTCCCGCATTCTTGCAGATTCCCACGATAGCGGCAATCTGATACGGGCTCGTCAACTCCTGCATACTCTAATGATTCTTTTGTTTGTTACGTCTGGTATCACTGGGACCAATAGATACCTTTTCTCCTCTGAGGAGCGACATAACACCCTCTCTGCTCTTCCGTTCGCGGGGGCAGAGATCACGGTACTGAGTATCGTCTATGGGCTCAAAACCAGGCTCTGTGTATGAAGTGATGAATCCTTCGTAATTACGCAGAATGGTTCTGTTTGGCATCTGAGACAGGATATAGTTTGGCATCACGGGTATCTTGCCACCGCCACCTGGCGCATCCACCACAAAGGTGGGTATGCAAAGACCAGAGGTGTGACCCCGAAGGGATTCGATGATCTCAATTCCCTTGGAGATAGGGGTGCGGAAGTGAGCAATACCTTCCGAGAGGTCGCACTGATAGATGTAATAGGGACGCACCCGGTTCTTCACCAGGCAGTGTACCAATTGCTTCATGACATCGACGTTGTCGTTAATGCCTTTGAGCAGCACGGATTGATTGCCGATCACCACGCCGTTATCAGCCAGTTTTGCCAGGGCAAGTCTTGCTTCTTCAGTCATTTCCTGAGGATGATTAAAGTGTGTATTGAACCACACAAACCTATATTTCTTCAGCACGGCTATCAGCTCGTCGGTAATCCGTTGAGGCAGCACCACAGGTGTGCGGCTGCCTATGCGAACGATATCCACATGCTCTATCTGAGCCAGCTTGCCCAAGACCTCATCCAATCTGGCATCACCCAATGTAAGGGGGTCTCCACCAGAGAGGATTACATCCCGGATTTCGGTATGCAGACGAATGTATTCCAGAGCTTTATCCACATTCTCCTGAGGCATTGGAGCATCGTGCTCTCCGGCTTTGCGGCGACGTGTGCAATGCCGGCAATACATAGCGCATTGATCTGTGAGAAGCAGAAGCACCCGATCCGGATAGCGGTGCGTCATTCCGGGCACAGGAGCGTCGGCATCTTCATGCAGGGGGTCGGCCATATCCATCGGATTGACCAGGCTTTCTGCCAAGCGGGGTATAGCTTGGAGACGCACAGGATCCAGGGGATTGCTGTGGTCTATCAGAGAAAGATAATAGGGTGTGATCGCCATTCGGAAAGAAAAAGAACCATTGAATACTGCCTCTTCTTCTGGCTGAAGCTCGATGTATTTCCTCAGTTCTTCGGGAGTGGTGATTCGATTGCGAAGCTGCCAATGCCAATCTTTCCATTCCTCGGCAGTAGCAATGCTCTTGATATCAGTAATCATGAAAACCTCACGTTTAGTCGGTGTATCTTTCCAGGAAGAGCTTCATGAGAGTGGGATTGCGTCTCAGGAGGTCCAAAGAGATCATGGCATGGTTATGGGCATAGCCATTACCAAGGATCATGTCAACATCAGCACCAATGCCTTCGGCACCCAGTGCTGCTCTGGTGAAGGAAGTAGCCATGCTGAAATAATACACGATACCTCTGTCTCTGCAGGCCATAACTGAAGGAAGCTCTGTGTCTTCCACATTGACCACATTGATCACCACGTCTGCCATCTTGCCATCTGTAAGCTTTGATACTTCATGCTGGATGCGGATAGCGTCTGTGGCATCAGCAATGATGACTTCATGGCAACCAGTTTCCTTACAGGTTTGAATGTAGGATTCTTTGCGCACAATACCGATCACCTTGCCGGACACACCAACTCTCTCTCGGGCAACAGCATTGCAGAGCACACCGCTCTTACCATTGGCACCGATAATCACAACAGTGTCTCCGGGTTTGCATAGGCGCTCGGCCTGGGCAGGAGCACCGGCAACATCCAGCACGCTGAGAGCGAGGTTTTCGTCCATATCATCTGGAAGCTTGGCATAGATGCCGCTGCTGAAGAGAATAGCTTGCCCTTCGATCTCAACCTGGTCTTTATCCAGAAGAACCCGCTTCACCTTGTTGATCTTCAGAGGAGTGAGAGAAAGAGAAACCAGGCTGGCAACCTTATCCCCCACCTTGATCTTGTCTTTCATTTCAAAGTTAGCACCTATTGCTGCCACTCTGCCGATCAGCATCCCACCGCTACCAGTGTCCTCATTCTTGTGTTTTCCTGTACGCGTTGTGAGGTCAATGGCATGCTCTGCAAAGGCTTTCTCGAGATCTTCATGGCCTTGAGCTATGAGCTTGTTTTTAATCTGATGAAAGGAAGCAGAATCTACATTGAGACGGATCACGTCGAGCAGAAGCTCGTTGTCCCAAATCTCTTCCATGTTGTTGTCCAAAATCCGGGCAGGCTGCGGAAGCACTCCCTTTGGTTCAATTACTCGGTGCGTTCCATAACGACATCCACCTGTTTTCATTCGGATCCTCCAGTTCTTATTATTCTATAATGATTAGTATTTGGCTTAGCTGCCCAAGATTTTCACGGAATGAGCTTTGTCAAGAACGATTTGGCAGCTTAGTAACTCTTAACCCGGATCAGGCTCGCTATCCTGCGATCCAGCACATAACGACTATCGCCCACAGCAACGATGAGGTTTGGCTCACCCTCTTCATTGCGATAGACTTCCACCACAGAATTCTCATAGAGACCGCGCTCAATGGTCTTGGTGTCATTGTTACACAGCACTCTGCCTTTGGCACCGGTTGGAAGCTCGGAGAGAGATACACAATCCCCGGGACACACCCGGCAGATCCTTCTTCCTCCCCGCATTCTGCGCCCGAAGTTTCTCAGCCGAACCTGATTACGCCTTGATAACATTTCTATCCTTCTTTCCAATGATTCTTAGCAGTTGATAGAAGCCCAAACCCAGAGCTAGGATCACCCCAATCCAGAGGAGAGATTCACTGCTCCAATTGCTGAATTGATATATAAGTGTGGCCACAGTCCAGGCCAGAACCGTCAGATATCCAAAACTAAAAGCCATCCACCCAGCACCATGCTCTTTCCAGAGCATCGCCAGAGCCGCCGCACAGGGAGAATAGAGCATCACAAAAAAGAGATAAGCCAGAATTGCTCCCAAAGAACCAAAGCTCTTGGCTATAGTCTTTTCCAGCTCAACCTCACTGCTATCTTCCTGATACAGACTCTGGAGAGAACCCACTATGGCTTCTTTGGCAAAAAGACCAGAGATCAAAGCCACCGTCGCCTGCCAGTTATCCTGCTCGATCCCCATGGGATGCAGCAAGGGGGTGAGAGCCTTTCCTGCAATCTGCAGCACTGTCTCCCTCTGAGGCTTGCCTTCCCCGGATCTAAAGGGACTCGGCACATAGATCAGTTGCAGAACGTTTATAAAGACTATCACAATCAGAATTGTCTTCCCAGCGCGCAGCACAAAGTCTTTGAGCCTATGCCAGGTGTGTAAAAAGATCGCATTGAAGGTCGGCACGTGATAGGGTGGCAGCTCCATCACGAAGTTCCCGGGATCAGTTCTGAAAACAGTCTTTCTCAGGAGGAGTCCCGTCACCAATGCCATCACCACTCCGCCAAGATAAAGCCCGAAAATCAGCAGATCTGCCCTTTGAGCAAAGAACATCATGCCCAGAAACGTATAAACCGGCAGCTTGGCACCACAGGACATAAAGGGTGCAAGTAGCGAAGCAAAGACCCGATCCCTCTTACTTTCCAGGGTACGAGTGGCCATTATAGCAGGAACCGTGCAGCCAAAACCAACCAAGAGAGGTATGAATGCCTTGCCCGGAAGCCCGATCTTTCGCATGAACTTATCCGAAAGGAAGGCTGCCCGCGCCATGTATCCACTATCTTCCAGAATAGACAGGCTGATATAGATAAAGAAGATAGGCGGGATGAAAGTACCAATCGTCGTGATCCCACCGCCCAAGCCTTCCGTGAGGATAAAGCCCAGCCAGGCCGGAAGGTTCAAGCTTCGCAGCATATGACCAAACTGCTCCACAAAGAGCCAGGAAAAACCAGTATCAATCAGATCAACAAAGGGTTGACTGAACCGCACTGCCACCAGGAAGACCAGATACATCACAAAGAAGAAGATTGGCATGCCCAGAAACTTGTTCAAAACTAATTGATCGACCCTATCCGAGAAGGTATAAGGAGATTTCCGCTTTCTCTGCACCACATCCTTCACCAAGCCCCGGATAAAGCCGTAACGATCGTCAGCAATCACCGCCGGGCCAGGCTGACGACGATGCTTTGAGACATTCCTGATGTGCTGAGATATCTCTTCATAACACGCCGGATCGATCAATTGGATCACCTGAGCATCCTCTTCGATCAGCTTCAAAGCGGTCCAGCGATAGCTGGAGATCATCGGTTCTCTGGCATTCTTTAGATGCTCCTCAATTGCCGAGAGCTCTTTTTCCACTATCTCGTCATACTTGATCTCGACAATAGGAACTTCCCGATGCAGGTTTTCCTGAATTCTGCCGATCAACTGCTCCAAATCGTGTTTCTTGTTCAGTTGCAGGGGTATAGCATCAAAACCCAAATGGCTCACCAGATGGGCATAATCGATCTCAATCCCATTCTGCTCCGTTATATCTGTCATGGAAAACACTATCATCATCGGCACCCGCATCTCCATGAGCTGTGTCGTGAGATAGAGGTTCCTTTCCAGATTTGAAGCATCTACAATATTGATGATCAGATCAGGCTTCTGATTTATGATAAAGTCTCTGGAAACCTGCTCATCGGGAGAACTGGCAGATAGCGAGTAGATTCCCGGCAAGTCTATCAGCTCCAGCTTCTGCTGCTCGTGATAGAAGTAACCGGATTTGTGCTCCACAGTTACTCCCGGCCAGTTTCCCACAGTCTGTCTGGAACCGGTTAGAGCATTGAACAGGGTAGTCTTCCCCACATTAGGGTTTCCCACCAAAGCGATCACATGCATCTTACTCATTGCGAATCTTTCTCACTTTGCTGGCATTTCCAACAGATACCGGACACATTCACTTTCACTTCTTCCAAATTGAATTTAAGTCGGGCGGCATCCTGCTTCAAAGCTGACATCAGCTCATCCAGATCGGATTCCATCACAGCTCCACAAACCCGGCAGATCCAATGTATATGCCTGGGATGTCCCAGTATGTGCTCATAAGTATCACGGGAAGCACTGCGCAGAGATTGCTGCACTAATCCAGCTTCGATCAGGAGTGGAATAGTGCGGTAAACCGTGGCCAGTGAAACCAGATCAGACATCTCCCGCGCGATACGGTAGAGCTGTTCTGTAGTAAAATGATCATGAACCGAAAAGGCTGCTTCCAGGATCTGCTGCCTGGGCAGGGTCAGCTTCAATCCTTTTCGCTTCAGATACGATCTAAACACTTCTGAATGTGAGGTCATGGATACTCCTATTGAGATTTGTTCTCAATTATTCGTACCAAGGTTTTCTTGTCAACTCCAAAGTGACTCAGCCAGGCTCCGGTATGCAGGCCAGTTTGTTCATAAATCCTCTCTTCATTATGTACAAGGCAGCGGATTCAAAGCAATTGGATTGGTTGCAGATCAACTGTTCTCACCCTCTGGTTCCTGCAACTCCAGTCAAGCTATACTATCTTGTTTTCAACTACATCCCTCACATTCTCAAGCCTTCTGTTAAATTTGTGCTACGATGCCATTCTGACATCCTCTACTATGTTCTGAGATATTGGGATAATGGCCCTGCTATACTCGTTCTGAACCGTATTCCAAGCCAATTGCTGCAGCAAGAGGGCAGTGGAACCATCTATCTGGGCGGGATAGTAGCTATTGCCCACCGGACTAATGTTCCAAATCTTGGCCTACTATGATGAGCAGGATAAAAAAGCATAGTGCTTTGTTCATGTTACCTCCTATTTGAGAATACAGATTCTTTTAGTTATTGTGATTTTATCGTCATTAACAATCTTCAAGATATACAGGCCATTTGCTAAACTTGGAATACTCATCGTAATCGGAGTGTCGTTTTGCACCTCCCCGATCTTTCTGACACTATAGACTCTCTCTCCTCTCAGGTTAAACAATTCCAAGCTCTGTGGGCTGGGACGCCTATGCCCAGGCCCCGACAAATCTATATTAAGCATATCTGTAGTTCTGAGGGGGTTGGGATAAACGTTCAGTTCCCAACCAGCCTCAAGCTCAACCGGATCATCGTTGGCTACTACGGTGTCCGTCAGTGCTGTATTACCTGAATATATGAAAACACGTCCTGTGGCGTACAGTGGAGCGGAATAGAACATAGGCGCAGATACGGCAAGGTCGCATAAGCCGTCACCATTTACATCACCTGCAGCTTTAGCATAGCCATAATTCCGCGTTCCATAATCATCGGGCGGGTACAGATACATGTCAATCAGCCCATCCATGTTCGGTCCGCCTACCCAGATACCCACTTCTCCCTCGTAATAATTGATTTGATTAGTCGATCCAATCACTTCGTCATACCCGTCTCCGTTTAGATCTCCATAGATGAAAGGGTTCCCAATATTTCGTCCTGGGTTGAACCATTCATGAAAGGGTGGGTTGTTATATACCAGTTGCAAATCACTAACAGGGCTTAAATCTGTTCCACCAAACCACACCTTGCCCACATACGCCTCAAAATCAGCATATCCATCGCCGTTTAAGTCTCCCAGGGGGTTTGCGGATCGAACAGTTATAGCATTAGTATTTTCAGATATCACCAAGCTATCCAGTTCCGGGTAATTGACTGAGCCATAATACAGCACGATTCTGCTGTTCATATTTGTTCCGCCGGGAATACCGTACTGCAGAACAAAATCATCCAGGTTATCCGCATTAACATCTCCCACCCCAATGGCAGTTCTTGCCACGGTGCCATTTGTCGTCTCAGCAAGGGTTAAAAATTGGGCTTCGTTGCCAGTCCAGATAATCAATCTGTCGATGTGAGGATTTGACCAAAGTGGGCAGTATATTACCATATCATCCAGTCCGTCTCCATTGATATCCCCAAGTGGCCAAGAAACGGTGTAATCGTTCAATTCATACGGAACGGTGATCGTCAAATCTGGTATTCCGGTGGGATTGGCCGATCCATAGTAAACAGCTGTTACACAAGAAGGATATACAGGAAGAGTAAGTACCATATCGTCAATCCCGTCTCCATTAATGTCACCCCCATTATGAGGAGCAGAGAAATATAGCCCCCAATTCTGAGTACCCTCCATCACGAAATCTGGGACATTATCCATATTGGGTCCACCCCAAAAGAAATAGATCTTCCCCCAGCGCTGATCGCTATTGTACACTCCTGTAGGATTCCAATATGGAGAATGTACAATCACATCATCATAATCGTCACCATTGTAATCCATTATGGCCAATGAATTACCAAAATTGGAGCCATAGAACTCCCCGTATAGAGTAGTCATCAACTCCAAATGATCAAGACCCGTAAGCTGATTTACGGATACACTCAGTGCCAATATGAATAGCACAATTCTTAAGCGTTTCATCTATCCTCCTAAGTGGAAACAATTCCACATCATCTGTTAAGTTATTCCTCGTATCCGGTAGATTCGATCTCTCATCATGACATAATCTTGGCTTACCTTATGAATTGCCTTGAGTGATATCCTTTATTTATCTGCATCTTTTTAGATATCTGTGATTATTCAATGATAATTATCAAGACCAATACTTGTCAAGCAGGATTTTGCTTTTTGTAATTCTGGATTTCAGTTCAGTGCTGGATTTGTAATTCTCTGAGTAAGGGTTGACTTACAAGAGTTGAAGCTCTGCAGCTCTTTTCACTGTTCACTGCTCACGGATTCCTCCAGGATACAGGATGGAGACAAGGAAGTGACAAGTGACGAGTGCTGTGTTGCTTTGCTTGGTGGTGAACAATGAACAGAGCTACCAACCCGATTTATCGGGTATTCAGATTAGAGGCGATGGTTTCAACCACCGTATTCTGTGGCGCAAACGACGATCTTACCCCATTTACCGGAACGGGACCGGGGATCAACTATTATGTGATCAGAGGCTTCATATATTTGGATACTCGCAGTGCTTTTACAATATTGTAGCAGTCATACTTCTAGATTGTTTTTTGACCATAACCCCGCCCTGCGGGGTGGCATCTGTGGTGCTTCGGAGAGCGCTAATACACTTTTCTGGGCTCCTGTCTGTGGTGCTGTTCGACATGGATTGTATTTTCCTGGATTCCGGGCAATTCTGTCCCAAACCTTCACCTCCCAGTCTACGCAGGCCGTCATTCCGGGAAATTCAGTCCCAAAGCTTCACCTCCCAGACTGCACATGCCGTCATTCCGGGAATTCGGGGTCACCAAAGCCGAACGGAGAGAGGCTTTGGGGCAGAATTGCCCGGAATCCAGAAAGATTATGCCATTAGTACCGCGGTATCACTCAAGCAGAGTCTTTCCAATAGTGGGTGAACAAGCTCCGTGGATTCCTGACTCGTTGTTTAACCGGCTATGCAGGTATGAAACAACAAAAAAGTAATGACGGATCGTGGGGCTGGGTGGTGGAGCGTAATGACGTGAAGTGGTACTCGTCACAAACCCCGCCCTGCGGGGTGGGGGATTGACAAAAGAATATGTTCTTTGGCTCCGCTGACCCACGGTTCGCTTCGCATCACCGTGGGCTCCGCAGATGTCACCCCACTAAAGCGGGGTTCCGGGATGTGGCGCTTCGGAGAGCGCTAAGACACTTCGTGGGGTTCCGGGATGTGGCGTCGTGGTCGAGAGAGAATTATAGAAGGATTTTGTCTTACTTATGTTCCGGTGTATTGCCGCACCTGGTTGAGGGACATGATCCTCACGCCCATTGCCTGTATCTGGCTAATGAACTTTTGCAGGGCTTCCAGCTTCGCACGATTGTGGCAGTGAGTGATCACAACAATGGGTTCCACCCGGTTCTTGTATCTGCCCAGGCTCTCAATCTTCGAGGCTATGGTAGCATCCGTATTATCGGGTACATCCAGAAAGATATCCCGGCGATAACTGCGTTGACCCTTTTGTTTGGCCAGATTGTAGCTCAGGCGATTGGTTGACACTGCGCTGTCTATAAAGAATATCCCCAGTTCGCTCATGCGATCCAGGAAAGGATTCATAAGATCAGGATCGGCTGTTGCCGAGGAACCCATGTGATTATTGGCTGCAATCGCCATGGGTATCTGCCTATAGAAATCCGAAAGCAGGTTCTGAACTGATTCGGCGTTCATGCCTGTTTTTATATAGCGTTCACCTGGGCTGGTGCGATTGCCCGTGGCTTCCATGGGCACGTGAATGATCACCTCGTGCCCGTGCTGCGCAGCCAGTTGAGCGCTGCGCTGAGTTTGCGGAAGATCCGGTAGCACTGCAAAGACAATCTCGGGAGGAAGAGAGGCAAATTCCTGCAAGAGAGCCCCGGAGGTATAGCCGAAATCATCAATTATAATCACAACCGGAGGAATCTCACCAGAGTTTGACCAGGAGTAGCTGGAACGCACAGAGAGACTATCTGTAGTGTTCCGATAACGGTTTTCTGTTACAACTCCTGCCTGCTCTGATTCCTGTTGAATGTCAGATGGTTCTTCGTTAGTGATCTCTGTGCTCTGATTGTTCTCACCTTCCAGAACCACGCTCTCCTGGCTTGCTTTGCAAGCTATAAGGAAGAACAGAACAATGAGGGTAAGGATTATCGCTAGTTTTCTTGCCATCTGATGATATCGCCTTTTTGAAGGTTTTTTTCTGCTGAAACTCCGGCCAGGATCTCCAGAGTATAAGCATTGATTTTATCGGGTGCCAGGGTTTCTTCGCTATAGGGAGTCGTGTGGGGATAAATCTGGAAGATGTGTTTATCGTGATCGATGTAGATGATATCCAGAGAGAGATAGGTATCTTGCATCCAGAAGGGATGAGGGGCTTGACCATCCATGATGAAGAGCATGCCCTGGTTGGGCTCCATGCTATCCCGGTATTTCAGGCCTCTTTGCAGATCCTGATCGCTGCGAACGATCTCTATCTCAAATTCTGCCTTTTGCTCTCCCTGAGGCGAGAGTATTTCCAAGCTGCCATCCTTGCGGAAGCTATACTTGGGAGCAGCCTCGCTTTGCGGTTGAGATTCTCCCGTCTTACAGGCCAGCAGGCTCAAGGGCAGCAGCAGGCAGAGAAGAAGTCTCGCTATCCTCATTTGAGCAGGAGCATCCTATTGATCTGGGAATAGTCTTCTGTTCTGAGACGGTAGAAATACACTCCGGCAGCCATGTCTCTGCCTTGATCGTCTTTTCCGTCCCAGACGACGTGGTGCAGTCCCTCAGCTTGTGGTGCATCGACCAGACTACGCAGCAGTTGTCCTCTTGTGTTGAATACCTGGAGGTTCACTTGACTGCCGGCATTGGCAAGAGAGTAGGAAATGGTGGTGCTGGGGTTGAAGGGATTGGGATAGTTCTGCGCCAGGCTATTGACCAAGGGGCTCATACCTTGATCTGAACCCGAGGAACTGAGCACGATACTGTATTGGAAGGGGTGTCCATTGAGGCTTCCCACCAGAGGAATACTGCTGAGAGAGCTGCTGAAAGTGATCCCAATCTCCAGATCCTGTCCATCACTGATACAAATATAGGCATTACGGTATAAGAGTTCCATATCGAGAATACCCTCAGGAGCTGATACATCGGTAAGCATGGTGCTGTTGGGCTCGCCCAACACAAAGTCCAGAGCCCGAAGTTCCTGCGGAGCGCTGAAACTGAGATTCAATCTGGATGTTTCAGCATCATAACTGTAGTCAATCTCAAGCTGCGGGAAGCTTTGGGCTTCGCCGGTTTGCACCACAAAACGGTAGCTACTGTCTGTGATATAACGATGCAGCATATAAGCATCAAGAGAATTCAAGATATCATTGTTATCAACGTCTGCGGCTTCCGTTAGTTGCGGATTCCAGCCCGGGAGATCCGGATTGAGAATGTGGCCAAGAAGCAGGTTGAGATCCGTTTTGTTTACAATACCATCCAGAGTGATGTCACCATGAATGATCTGGCTGGAAGCCCTGCCCATGATCTGAACGTCATCTATGCTGATGCCATCGCCAGTGGTATTCTGATCAGTTTGGATTCTGAAGCGTATGTAGCAGTTTGATCCGGTGAATGCTGCCAGGGAATACGAGAAGTCTTGCCAAGAGGTCTGAGATCCGCTCAGGCTGGCCAGGTTTGACCAGCTTGTACCATTGGAAGACGCCTCTATATGGACGAAGTCATAGCCGGATTCCAAGCTGTACTTGGCTCGAAAGCTCAGTGAGGGCTCCTGAACTCCGGACAGGGACACAGGATTGGTGAGCTTTATGCTTTTATTGATATTGTTGGCATAGTTCCCGCTGGGAGAATCTTTGAGAACGTGGTTGCTACCATCGGTGGAGATTGCCCAGGGCGAGGTTGCAGTCCAATTGGTAATGCCATCTTCAAAGTCATCCAGGAACAGCGGTTGACTCAGGATTATGGTTTGCTCTGGGTTAGAGGCAGAAATCATTATGTTCCGGTTTTGAGTGGGGGAACCGCCAGAGCTGATCTGAAGAACGTAATCTCCTTCATATATGGAAGGTACAAAGAACTGGCCATCTGCAGAAGTGGTGAGGGTTGTGACTGGTGTGGTATTGATTGTGATGACGGCCTGTGGCACCGGATAACCCTCTATATCCCGGATAGTACCCATGAAGGATACCAATTGAGCAGGTTCAAGCGTGAAGTTCAGAGTTGCTCCCCCATTGGCGGGAATGCTGGCAGGAAGAGTCTGAGAGATGTATCCGGGCGCGCTGGCAGTAACAGAATAAGTGCCACCCAGAAGTAAGCGGTGATAATCGCCCAAAGCAGGATCGGTGTGAACAGCACGAGCATTGCCCGCTACTGAGATAGTGGCCTCAAGGGCTAAACCCGAACTACTGGTTACTGTGCCGTGCAGGCCTTTCTGGGCATACTCCATGTAGCTCAGGATAGACTCCCGGTTTTGATTCCAATAGGAATCGAGAGTGCTGGCTGCAGGCCATTTAATACTGCTGACCTCGCAGGTGATGTCTATACAATCCGTATAGCCATAGTTCCAATCCTGGAACGAGCCGGTGATCACATACCAGGCAGCCCCATTGGTAATGCCTTGGTCGAATTCACCGTTGTACATCGCCGTATATGGAGTTGAATAAGTCAAAGCCATACTGCGCAAAAGAGCATCGTCCGGAGCCAGGGAGTAAGTATAGTCCCAAGGGTAGTTCATTACCAGGGCTCCCCCGTGATAATTGATGGATTGGACAAAATTTCTACCCCGAGCCCAATTCATGAAGGCTACATTTTCCACGCCCCAGGATTCACCATCCGGATGCTCCTCGCCGGTAGGCATGGGAAAATTGCGGTTCAAATCTATCCCGGCCGAATTATAGCGCTGCTGCAGCACGTATCCATCCGGATTGGCCATGGGATTGATCCAGATTTCGGTGTTATCCACCAGGTTGGTGATTCTCGTATCAGTTCCATAGGAAGATGTGAGGAGCTGGATCAATCTGATCATCAGGTCATATCCCACCACTTCATCTCCATGGATGGATGAAATGTAGCGGAATTCGGGCTCGACTTCGTCGAGACCGACGTTGTCGCTGATCTTGAGATACAATAGAGGTCTGTTCTGCCCGCTGCTTCCTATCTGTACCAATTGGCAGATATTGGGATATTGAGCAGCGATGTTACTCATGAAAGTGGTGTATTCTGAAATGGAGAGATAGGCATTATCAGGATTGGAGGCATCATTACGGCTTTCCAATTCCGGAGCGTAACGTTCTGTTTTCATGGGTTGGGGGTCAAAGCCAAGATTCCGGAGCAGAGCTTCTTCTGAGCTCCCCCGCAGATAAGCAATTATGGTGCCTGTGGCATGATTGACATAGTCCACGGAAACATTGTTCTGATTCAGGGTCTTAACATCAGTGGGTATGTCCCAGCTCTGAAGTCTTACCTCGTAGGCACATAAGATCGACACAAGAGAGAACAGGAGCAGTATTATGAGCTGCCTTTTCATGTATGTTCCTTTAGTTTTTGCTACTTTTATTGTTCTACCAGCAGCAATTTCCATGCCTAAACCGGATAGAAAAAAAGCCAGGCTAACAGCGATACATGACTGGCATTGCTTAATGCTGCTTCATTCCTGACCTGACATGGTTCACAAGCAGCCATCACCACTGCGCCCGGCAAAGCCAGACTCTCCGGGAGCCCTTTTTTGTCAAACTGATTTTGCTCAGGTATTCTTGGGCTTCACTCTCTGGACAATTCCCTCTCCACAGTTGTTACAGATTCGGAGGCTGGGTCTGTCTTGCAAGACTTGCTCACGTATCCTGTTCATCCGGGAAGAAAACCACAGATCTTGGAAGCTTTTAGTGTTGATGTTGCCAATGGGCAAGCTAAGGTCTTTATCGTAGCAGCAGATGGAGAATTCTCCATCATGGTTGATGACCGGTTGGGTCCACAGCCTGCGGCAGCGGTTCAGGATGCCAGTCTTTATCTCAAAACCTGAACCGGTAAGCTTGTATCTGCTGTATTTGGGGTTAACGGGTAAAAAGCTCCGATCAGCATTGTTGTAGATCTGCACGGTTTTATATTCCACTCGTCTTACACCCAGTTCTTTTGCCAGATCTTTCACTTGGGGAATCTCGTGTTCATTGTGCCGCATCATGATGAATTGCCAGACCAGCGCATGCTTGAGAGAAGGTGTAGCCGCCATGGCTTTCAAATTACCCAGGGCTTTCTGATAATCACCATTTATCCGGTAACGATCGTAGGTCACCTCCGAGATGCCATCCATGGAGACAATCAGCTTCCCAATACCCAGCTTAGCCAACTGTGGCACATCCAAATCCAGAGAAGCATTTGTGGAGACAATTGTGAAGAGCTGTTTCTTATTGGCATAGTCCAGCATCTCGTAGAAATGTGGATTCAAGAAGGATTCTCCCTGATTCCAAAGCATCAGGATGCCGATCTTGTCGTAAACCTGATCCACAATACTTCTGAAGAGCTCAAGGCTCATCATGCCCCGATTGCGACTGAGACTACCATTACCGCTGGGACACATAGGGCATTTGAGATTGCAGATATTGGTGGGCTCTATCATCAGGCCCGGCGGGAAGTGGCTCAGAATAACTTTGTGTCTGGCTAGAGACTTGCGGTAGTCCAGCCATGATCCCAAGGCCTGCTTTGCTCTTTGATATCTGGCAAAGCAGGTTAATATGCGAAAGATTTCCTGGGGAGTCAATTCAGTTTGCCGTGGTTGAAGCTATTACTCTGAAGAACTTGGCAGAGTTGGCGCTGATACTCTGACACCAGACAGGAGACGTGGTGGAATCTATCCGATCAAAGCCTGTCTCCGGATTATCGGAGGCATAAATCCAGTAGAATTGTGCCCCTGGAATCGGATCCCAACTCAGGGTTATCATGTTACTACTTACATTCAGAGAAACGTTGGCTGGAGCTTCTAAAGCACCTGCCTGATTGATAACCAGCCTGAAAGGATCCATCCTGCCACAGAGGGGCATTGTGCTTCTTCTGCCAGTTGTGTCGTAAGCACTGATCATATAGAACAGAGTATCACCATAGCTTGCTGTAGGGATGAGGGAGGCATAGTTCAATCCGCTGAGCTGGTTCAGAGTCTGCTTTTGCCATATGCCTTGGGAACCGATCTTGTAGGCCACGTAGGTGGAATCGGGAACTAGGGGATTGCTATGTCTGATCACGACAGGGAGATTGATGCTATTGTGCGATATCCACTCGGTAACAGGCGTATGGCTCACTGTGATCATCTGACTGTCAAAGATGGAATTTACCCGGCAATGGATGGCATCAGTACCTTCAAAACTGGTATAAGTATAGCCAGATACTTCATAGCCAGGCATTGCACTACGGTATGCCTGCAAGGCTGCAGCATCTCCACTTGTGCCCATTTGAGGAACATAGATTCTGGTTCCGTTGATGTAGGCATTGCTATATGGTTCGTCATTGGGCGTATCAACCCGGAAAACACGATAGGGAGTTCCATAGCTGGAAACCTGGTTATTCCATAGAGATACGACGTTCTCAATAGCGGAATACTGCGCATGACTGGAAGGAACGCGCCGGATCATCACTTTATCCACATCGAGAAGTTTGGCCCAGCAATCAATATGATCGATGTAGGTATTGTTGGGGTCTTCATAAAGCCAATAATCTGTGATTCCCAGATAGTTCTGCATCTGCTGATTGATCTGAGCCTGGGTCATGCTGCTGTTCTCCTCCAATACCAGGCTCGTACTCATTGCTTTGCCTTTTCCATCTGTCATGATATTTCCGCCAGTATGGGTTACCGCTAGATCATAGGTGGGGATGCCAAGGTAGTTTGCAATGATTTCTGGAACGGCATCATCGTTTGGCCGGGGGCGATTGTAGGGAAAATCTATTATCTTGAGAGCATCTTCCCCATCTTTGATAAACCAGGGACCATAATCCCGAGTCCAATAGGAATCTGTGATGGCAGTTATATAGCGAACATTGGACGTATTCACACCGTTTGCTGTCAGACTTGAAGTGCAATTGCTTTGACTAGCGGCAGAACATAAGATATATAGCAACTTATCGGCTGCTAAATCCTGGATCATCGAAAATGGCAAGCCAAAGGGGTAGCGTATCAGGGCTCCCAGGGAGGGCTCCCATTCCGCTATAAATCTGGGTGAAGTGGGATATGAAGATTGAGCAGGCGTAACCGTTAGTGATATTGGTACATTAAGGCTTGGATTGCTTCCGGCATTTGAGCTGATCAGAATCGTGTCTGAATAGTTCCCCTCTATCATACCTGCACTGTTCAGGTTTACAGTAAGCTGCAATGATTCACCCGGAGTGATGGTGCCTGATGATGGAGTAACTGACCACCAATCCGAGCTCAGAGTGGCACCCTGTGCTGTCAGGTATATCGTTCCATCTATAGTGTGAGGATTGGAACCATACTCATCTCCATTAATAGTCCAGGGTATGGCAAGTGTCCCAAAAGCAGATTGGATCACACGGACATTCAGTGTCGAAGTAGCAGTCTGACCACCGGTAATGACTCCCCAGGAGCTATCTGTGAGATTTACCCCAGTCCAAGTGAGAGTTACGCCGGTTCCAAAAGTAGGGCTCGGCGTGAGCTCATAGTCCCCCCCAGTCAAGTTGGTTACTGTGTTTAGAATCACAGTAGAAGGAAGTTGCAGGCTGATAGATCTGACCCATTCCGCATCATCGCTGCCATTGTAAACTGAAATAACCCAATTCTGGTTCTGACCAGGTATATAATCAATAGCAGAGCAAGTCACAGTAGAGCCAGTCAAGCTTCTTTCAGCATTTCTGGCTGGGGAGATAGGCTCACGGGATACAGACCAGATCAGGTTCTCAGCCCCTGTATTGTTGATTGAGAGGTTGGCACTACCATTTGAATCAGGCGCAAGACTTGCTGATATGCTGCTGGGATTAACGGATATTTCTGCTGTTTCTGCCGGGCTGACTAATACGAGCTTTAGGTTTGGTCTTGATGAAGAAACTGATCCACCTGTGAACACACTGGTTTGATCATATCCATCACTCCGAATATAACGGTAACCATTGGTTACTGAAGTGTATTGCACTTGGCCAGAATAAGAATAGGCTTCACTGAACAATCCATAGGCTGTGTCCACAACGATGTTATCGACCCCATTCCACTGGAACGGAGTGCTTAGAATGTACATGTTCCAGCCAATATCAGAAGGCCGGTAGGAAGTGGATGACCAATACTGAGTAAGGCCGCTGGATATCCATGAGCTAACATTCAACGCAGTCGTATGCCCCATTCTAATGATGAAGTTTGGCATAGTGACTAAGGGAAGGCCAGTGATATTGAATCCTATCTGGGTTATCGTTCGGGGACCAGTGATTCCTGCAGAGATAAGCTCGGCTGCAGTATAAACCATCTGACCATGTAAGCTCTTGTAGTAAACACTGATGGGAGATGCCTCTGTGACCCCAGTTGCTGTTGCCCCGGTTCCCAAGATAACTTCTGTCAGAATCATGCTGGTTGGAGTGGCATTAACAATCTGAGTGGGGTCTGATTCTCCACCACTATATACGGCTTTCAGATAGTAGGTATAGGTAGTTTCGTTTAACACATTGCCATCGGTGTAAGTAAGCGCTGTAACCGAAGTAAGCAAGCTTCCATTGCGGAAGACCTTGTATCCGGTTGGGCTGCCACTGAGAGGGGCTTCCCAATTCAGACTCACAATACCATTTCCTCCCGCTGCAGTCAAATTCTGGGGAGGATTGAAGCTGCTGGGTGAGGTTGAAGCCGGGAAGATTATCCTGTCTATCCAGGCGCAATCGCTTCCATTGGAATCGATGCTATCCTTGCTGTACTCCCACTTCAAGACCCTTGTGCCAGCGGAGAGGGTGTAATTTGCCTGAGTCCAACCAACTGTGCCAGACCATTGACCTTGCTGCGCACCATCTATGTAGAACTTCAGATAGTCATATCCTGATTCAGAGGATACCTTGTACCAGAATGTGAGGTTACCGCTTGCAGCTAGAATGCGCGTTGTTTGCATTGAAGAGCTCTGACTATGGATAATGGTCCCACTTTTAGCTGAACGGCTGCCATCGTAAGCATCTGTTCCATCTATCGTCCAGGCCAGTGTTCCCCCCATCACCCATTGGTAGCTGTTGAAGCCGGCAGATTCAAAATCTTCCAGAATAAGGCCAATATATACGTTTTCATTGCTTGCGTCTGAATAAGATCCTGCTGTTGCACTTACATTCAGAGTAACTAAAGAGCCGATGCTGATATCGGCTGAAGCTGACAGACTGAAGCTGAGAAGAGTGCTTCCTCCTGCTGCAAGGGGATTAAAGCTTGATGTCCCACTGATGATAGTAAGGCTTGGATCACTGCACTCGAGGCTTGAACTGCCAGATAATGATGTCGCTGCACCAACATTGCTCAGTCCAACAGTTACCATCACGGTTTCACCTGGATCCAGCCTGCCATTGTTATTCCCACTTGAGTCATTGATGGTCAGGCTACCCAGGGTGAGATCCGGAGCTCCAAAGACTTGAGTGAAATTGTGTACCCAAGAGGTAGAACTGCTGGTCATAGTGATAGTAAAGCTGGCATTCAACTGATCGGTGATATTAGCTGCAACATTGAAGCTGAATGCGTTTGTCCGGGTAACGGTAACACCCGCTGCCAAGGTTGAGATTGTCTCCGTGGCGTCTGTGATGGTAATTCCCGGAGTACTGCAGCTCAAAGTAGCCGTGATATTGGAGGCAGCGGCAGTACCGGTGTTCTTAAAGCCTGTTGAAAATCTCCCTGTTTCATTATACTCAGCCAGATTGTTGTTGCTATCGCTAAAACTATTGCTGACCACACTAAGATATGGTCCGTCTCCGGGGATCTGCTGGATACTACCTATATATGTGACTCTATTGAAGGCGGTTACGGTCAGCGTATAGGTCACTGTTCCCGAAGGAGGGCTAAGGAGGGTTAGCGTTGCTGTTCCCGTACTGTTGGCTATGGCTTTGGCAATGATTGTGTTGTTATACGATAGAGCTACCAGCGCATTTGCGACTCCGGTGTTGATTGATAGATTGGTTGTGCCAATGGTAAATTGGCTTGGATGAGATACTGTCATAATTTGAGGTGTCTTCGTCCTGATAGTTAAGGCGGCATCTCCAAATATATGCCAGGTCTTAAACATGTTTACACCATCTGAACCGGATGTATTCCCATAAGTATCCATCATTTTACAGGAAGCATTGTAATACAAACCTCCAGTAGTTGTCTTACTTTGTGCCACCAGCAAGTCGGTAAATTCATCCTGGGCATGCATGGGAGAATTCCAGGATTGATTGATAGTACTAGCGTATATGGCTACTGCTCCCCCAGTGGCATTACGCATCCAAGCTTCAGCAAAGCAGGTTTGAGAAACGAAGTTCCCATTTACGCAGGCCACATCCATGATAAAGGGGGTTTTGTTGCCATTTGTGAGTGCAGAGGCATTAGTATTACTAAAACCAGTTGTTACCCATGATGTATCTGAGCCATGACCTACATAGTTAATGAAACCGCGGCCTGCATTCACGTTAGTTGTGACAGTCGAAGCAGAAGCACCCGGATCGTAGATTTGATCCACCGAGCTATATCCGTAGTTGAGTAGATCGGTACGTATCAGATTCATGTGAGTGATGTCAGACTCACCATTATCTCCCTGGCTACCTCCCCCCTCTGCTGAAGCAATGCCCAAAGCGCGACTGAGCCACGTATCAGCGGTTGTCAAATCTCTTTCATAGACAATGGCTTTATTGATCTGAGCAGTTAACTGGGTGGTATTCTCAGCAGAAAAACGTCCAATGAAGATATCGGGATAATTATCGCTTCCCGCCACCAATGAGAAAGTCGGATCTGAACCACCCCCTCCGGAACTGAGGCTGGGTATCTGAGGAGCGTCTCCAACCAACTGAACATAAGCTAAGCTGGGGTCCGCATTGTAGCGAGTTTGGATGTAAGTCTGAAGCTGAGCTGCAGTGGTTCCAATACTGGACCATTGTACCAGTTCTGTATCGATACCTTTTTGTCTCTTCCAGTTTACATAAGGAACGATTGTAGTCATGTAGTTCGTATGACAGATCACCAGCAGTTTTCCGAAACTATCACTAACAGGAGTGTATCTTTGAGAGTTCCAGTTTACAAAGTGGGTTTCATAGATTGGCAGGAAGTCTCTGGTGATATCTGAACTTTCTCTGGTGAGAGCATTCCTGTCATCTGTCCCTATTGTCGAGATTCTGATTTTATATGATGTGTAAACCCGGAGTATCCCTGCAACAGGATTGTAGGCAATGGGGTTTGTCTGAACCGTGATACCTCTGAAATCTCTCAGTATATAGGGTTCGCCAAGAGATGCGACAAGCTCCGGATAGAAAGCATCCCGATTGTAGGTGTCAGAAAACGTGTACGGCACTAACTCGGGCGCTTGATCTCTGGTGATGACACCTTTTGATGGTGCAATAGAGAGATCCAGATCCTCCCACTGAAGATCATATACTTCGATATTAGCTGCCGAGGAAGATGGAATAATAATGCTGCGGTTGAATACAGGTAGTTCTGGCTTGCCTTTGTCCTGGCGGACTCCTTCTCTGGGAAGTGAGATCTGGTACCACAGACGACTTCCGATCATTGTCTTGCGAGCATCAAAGCTCCCAACCTTGAATTCAAGGATAGTCTCAGTAGGGCTGGAGCTTAATACAGTTACATCATTCTGTCCATCACCCAGGAGTATGGGTTCTGCTAGCAGTAATAACGGTAAGATCAGGAGAATAATCGATAGATACCATTTCACATTCTACCTCAGTAATACTGCGCTCTATTCGAGCGGGAAGTCCGGCATACCCTTCATACCTTTTCCGGTGGAAAAACGTTTCATCATCTTCTTCATGTCTTCAAACTGGCGCAGGAGACGATTAATCTCCATTACTGGTCTTCCGCATCCTTTGGAAATCCGCAGGCGTCTGGAACCATTGAGAATGGAAGGATTTTCACGTTCTTTATCTGTCATGGATTGGATAATTGCTTCTACGTGTTTAAGCGCATTATCATCAATTTTAAGATCAGCAGGAAGCTTGTTACCGAGCCCCGGTATCATCCTGATGATGGAATCCAGCGGTCCCATTTTCTTGATGCTTTGAAGCTGCTTGAGGAAGTCGTTGAACGTGAATTGATTCTTAAGCAGCTTCTTTGTAAGTTTAGCCTCAGCTTCTGCATCCAGGGCTTCTTCGGCTCTCTCAATCAATGAAAGCACATCTCCCATACCCAGAATTCTGGAAGCCATTCGATCAGGATAGAAGACTTCCAGATCGCTTACTTTCTCTCCGGTTCCGACAAATGCCACGGGACTTCCGGTGATTGCTTTGATAGACAGTGCTGCACCGCCACGTGCATCACCATCTAGCTTGGTTAAAATAACTGCGTCAAACTGGAGCTTATCATGGAATTCTTTTGCAACTGTAACCGCATCCTGTCCGGTCATAGAATCAGCCACAAAGAAGATGTAATCAGGCTTAATATGAGTCTTGAGGCGTTGGACCTCATCCATCATCTCTGTATCTATATGCAAGCGTCCAGCCGTATCGAAGATGAGTAGATTGGTCATGTCCTGATAAGCTTCCTTGAGAGCAAGATCAGCTATCTTGATAACATCTGTACCATCGTCTGAGACTACTGGAATATCAATCTGTTTCCCTAAGCTTCTAAGTTGATCTATGGCTGCGGGACGGTACACATCACAGGCTACCATCATGGGTTTGATACCTTTCTTGCGGTAGAGAGATGCCAGTTTTGCGCAAGCAGTAGTCTTGCCTGAACCCTGCAAGCCAACCAGCAATACTTTTGTAAGCTTGTTGTTATAGGTCTTTAGCTCAAAGTTTTCTGTATCCATCAGGTCTATCAGTTGCTCGTGAACTATCTTCACAACCTGTTGCCCCGGAGAGAGTGACTTCATCACTTCCTGTCCCAAAGCTCGTTTTTCTACTTCAGCGACAAAGTTCTTCACAATACGATAGTTTACATCCGCTTCTAGCAGAGCAAGCCGTATCTCGCGCATGGAGTCTTTTATATTTTGTTCTGTTAGGTATCCCTTACCCTTGAGATTACGAAAAACCTTATCCAGTTTCTCAGATAAACTGCTAAACATATATCAATCCTTATAGTTGTTTCAGTTGCCCAATGGCCTTACCATAGTCAGATTTTGAGAAAACGTACGAGGCAGAAACCAGGATATCAGCACCTGCTTCGATGATACTCTGTGCGTTATCAGCGGTTACTCCTCCGTCTACCTCTATCATGGTACTTAGTTTTCTACGGATTATCAGCTCTTTGAGACGACGTATCTTATCTAGTGAAGACGAGATGAAAGCCTGCCCCGAGTACCCAGGATTTACACTCATGATTAGTACAAAACCCAGCTCAGGAAGTATTTCCTCCAAGCTGGATAATGGCGTGGCTGGGTTTAAGGCTATTCCAGCCTTCATCCCCAGGGATTTTATCTTCTGTACCAAACGGTGCGAGTGGAACACCGTTTCCTGATGGAATGAAAAATAGCTCACGCCTAGCTCGGCAAATTTCTCCACATAAGCATCCGGGTTACGAACCATAAGATGCGCGTCCAGAGATAGATTGGAAAGCTTGGATACTGCTTGCAATACAGGAAGGCCAAAACTGAGATTTGGCACAAAGTGTCCATCCATAATATCCAGATGCAGGAGATCTGCTCCGGAAGTGTTTAAAGCCTGAACCTCCTGGCCCAGCTTTGAAAAATCAGCAGAGAGCACTGATACAGCAACCAAGGGTGACTTCATTTATCTGTCCTCATTACGAAGTAGATTTCATTGATAGGAATGCCCGTTTTCTTGTTCAGTTCAAGCATTATCTTCTTCTTCAAGATAACCAGCTCTTGCAGCCAAACGTTGTTGCACACCGCAACATAGAGAAGACCATTCTCACACTTAACAGGATGTGACCTTTCAGCCAGGAGTTCACCAACAATAACAGCCCAATTCCGATATAGTACTACAAAGTCCCTAAACCGTTCTCCAGCGAGCCTCATCACCATTTGTGTGCAAGCGTCGTGCGAGCTGACCGGTTTATTGTGACTGGTCATTCATTCTCCCCTGATGTATCATTGATCAGTGGTTGTAAAAGTGTAGTTCCGTAAAAAAAATTAGTTTAGGTTATTCGAAGCCTGGGAGACTCCGAATAACCTAAACATAGTAAGTGTATTAATTAGTTGTTCTTTACTAACAGAGAATAGCTGTTTACAGCCAACACCAGCACAATAAGCGCCACGTAATAAGCTGATCCAATTCCTGATGTGCTTCGGTCAATAAACACCATAGTAAGGCCGGGAACGACACTGGCTAAGATCATACCAACATAGCCAGCAATCTGAATCTGTTTACTATCCGGCTTCTTATTCATGATGTATATGGAGCCAATCATGAGAACAAGAAAAACAACATTAAGGCCTTCTGCAACCATCACTTGAGTTGCATTCAGGTTGCCTTTGAGTGGCACTAAACCGCTCGTGCTGATTATCAGGGCGGGGATTGCCAAAGCAAGCAAAGCCAAAACAATTCCCAATGACCTGAAGATCAGCCCATTGTTTGTGGTCTTTATCTCAAAATGACGTTGGTTCTTTCTTGCCAGCATCAGTACAATGACCGCAATGACAGCAAAGAAAGCACCATAGGCCACCATCATGATGGGCTTGCCGGTGATTAGGCCGACCAGCGATGATATGAGTACAAACAGAACTACTGCTGCAATCTGCCTGATCTTAAACAGAGTTTCATTCATGGGATCCTCCCAAATTATTCTTCTTCTTTATTGACCGTAATCTTGAGCTCGACTGTAATGTCCTTGTGCAATCTGACTTGAACTGAGCTCTCACCCAGTTCTTTAATATGCTTATCCATTTGAATCAGAGATTTGTGTATTTCAAAACCTTGATTCTTCAGTTCGGTTGTCAGATCAGTCTCAGAAACCGAGCCAAACATATGCTCGTTTTCATCAACTTTACGGACAAACACCAAACTAGCTGACCGCAATTTTTCGGCAAGTTTTTTTAGCTCATTCATGCGAATTTCTTCTTCCTGAGCCAGTTTGGCTTGGATAGTGCTGAGCTTTTTCATATTGGTGGGTGTGGCATAAATTGCCAGCTTTCTTGGGATTAGGAAATTGCGGGCATAGCCACGTTTGACGTTTACAAGCTCTCCCTTGTTTCCAAGTTTTTCTATGTGATCCAGTAATATTACTTTCATGCGGGACTTCCTCCTGTCTCGATTTTTCTGAGGTTAAACCAAATATCAATAAAGCCAATCAAGGCCAGTATGATAAATGAAATTGAGTTAATTAGCATAGCAACCAGAATTATCGCTCTCATTACCTTATTCATTATGAATCTGGATAAGTAAGAGATCAACAAACTGATTCCCTGCATCATTGGCAATACGCTCAATCCGAGAATAGCAGTGATAAACACAGCTTGTAACCCAGGAATCAGATATAATGCGGATCCTAGGATGAAAAGCAGGTTATACTGCCAGGGAAACTGGATTCTATTCCATAAAAATGGCAGGGCTAACTGCCTGTGAAACAGAACCAGACCTATTATCATGGCTACAACCTGAAAGGCTATCCAAAAGCCGGGCATCAGGTAGGTCATGAGGCTCATACTTTGAGCGTATAAATCCTGAGCCATAAGCTCAGGCACCATTTGATTCAACTGATCCTGAACGGCTATCTGGACCTGTTGCAAATACTCGGCAAAGAAATAAGCTCTGGCTGAGCCGTATAGCACCAAAGCTCCGCTGGCACAGGCCAGAGAAGTGGTGGTTCTTTGCTGGCGTATTAAACATAGCAAGAAAACCAGGGCAGGAATACCGACTCCCAGAATTGAGTCCAAACCCTGTAAAGCCGTACCTGTAGCATTATCCACCAGGATTAATACTAAGGGCACAACGAAGAAGGGCCCCAAAACCATTAGGGGAGATTGAATTCCAACCACTGCTGTCTTTGCCATATAGATCCAAAGCAGGATCGCAGCGATGAAGGGAAACTGCATCGCTACCAACCCCAGGATCAGCGGAATCAGAAACATTAGTCTATTACGTAAGGGATGAGAGCCATCTGGCGAGCGCGTTTGATCTCAGCAGTGATCTTGCGTTGATGCTTGGCACAGGTACCGGTGAGACGAGCGGGCTCGATCTTACCAACGTCAGAGATAAACTGCTTCATCAAATCGATGTTCTTGAAGTCAATTACAAGTTCTTTGTTTGCGCAGAACTTGCAGTACTTTTTGCGGGTAAACCGCTTTTTTCTATCTGTAAGATTCATTTATAACTCCTTTAAAATGGAACGTCGTCTTTGGTGCCTTTCTGGGGGGCACTGGTTTCTTCCGGTAAGGGAGGTTCATCGCTGACTTGATCGTGTTGCACACCGTCTTTGGGCAGCCATTCCAAGAAATGTATATTGTCTGCAATCACTTCCCAAACTCTGCGGTTTTGATTGTTTGAATCAGTGTATGTCCTGGATTCCAAACGTCCTTCCACGATGACAGCGCTGCCTTTGTGACAGCTTTTTTCGATGCTTTCGGCTAAATATGTCCATGCCACGCAATCAATAAAGGTAGAGACTGATTGCCACGTATCGTTTTCATCTTTATACCTTCTGTCGTTTGCCACAGTGAAGCGGATAACGGCTGTTCCCTTGGGGGTGTACTTCAATTCCAGATCATTGGTAATTCTACCGCTGATCATTACCTTGTTAATTCTCGGAAGCTTAAGATCTGCCATGATTTCCTCCTAAAGTAATTCTACTGTTCTTTGACAACGAACATATGGCGCAGGACGTGTTCGTTGATATTAAGGCTGGCTTTTACGGTCTTGATAGAAGTGGATTCTACTTTAAAGTAATTCACGTAATAGTAACCTTCGTTTAGCTTATTGATCTCATAAGCAAGGTATCTCCTGCCCCAGACATCAGTTTTGACGATTTCGCCACCATTGTCTTTGATCAGGGTGAGGACAGCTTCATTTGCACGCTCAGCTTCCTCGGAGCTTAGTTTCGGTGAATAGATCACCATCAATTCATAATCCTTAGTCACGTTTTTCCTCCTTTGGACTAATGATTCCGGCGCTTGCTGCGTCGGAATAGGATTTTTTGGACTTACTATACTCGTCCAGCATTGCATCATAGCCCCTGAATATATAAGTATCCAGTAGCTTGGCAACATCATTAAGGCACACACTGAAAAGCTTACGCTCTTCATCGTTGAATTCTGCCAGCACGTAGTCGCTGGAAGATTGGCTCTCCGGCCTTCCTATTCCTATTCTGATTCGTTTTAGCTCATCAGTTGGGAATACTTCAGCGCAAGACTTTATCCCATTGTGTCCACCGTCTCCACCTCCGTTACGGATGCGAAGCTGAGCAGGTTCAAGCTCAAGATCATCATAAACGACCAATACTTCAGTCGGATTCCATAATTCAAGCGCTCTCTTCAGAGCCTTACCTGAAAGATTCATGTAAGTATTGGGTTTTATCAGGCAAGCCTCGGCTAAGCGCAGATGATCATACAGCTTATCGTGGGAAAAGCTTTTCTTCTTCAAAGAACAAAACAAATCGAGGGCCATAAATCCCAAATTGTGCCGGGTAATTGCATATTCAGCACCAGGATTTCCTAAACCAACGATCAGTCTCATCTATCCGAATCTTTAGCTTTCTGTTGTGGAATCAGCCTGGGGAGCAGGTGCAGCTTCAGCCTTCTTGGCATGAACTACAACAAGGGCAACACCGGGATGATCTTTGTATTCCCAATTGCCTTTGGGAAGATCGCTGATGTGAAGACTTTCGCCCACCAGCATTTTGCTGATGTTGAGCTCTAGGTCTTCGGGGATCGAATCAGCAACACAGCTGATCTTAGCGGTTCTTATCTGAATGTCCATCACTCCGCCTTCTTTCAATCCAGCAGGCTCGCCTATGAACTTGATGGGAACATCAATTTCGATGGGTGCTTTGGCTGGAATAACCATGAAGTCAAGATGCAGGAACTCTCTGGTTACCGGATGGGTCTGCTTTGCTTTGAGCAGAGTGTGGTACTTCTTTCCTTCCAGCTCCAGTTCGTAGAAAGCAAGCTCACCAAAGCTCTTTTTGTAGCATTGGGTAAACTCGGATTTCACCAGACTGATGGAAAGAGATTCCATATCTGCGCCGTAGATGACGGCTGGGACTAGGCCGGAAGCTCTCAGCTGAGTCAGATCTGACTTCCTCTGAGTAACTCTTGGCTTTGTTGTTAGATTGAATATCATTGTATTCCTCCACTTCTATCTATCTAAACAATATGCTGATAGACTCTTCTATGTGTATTTTCTTGATAGCTATAGCAAGCATCTCCGCGATGGAAAGCTGCACGATTTTCTGACAATTCTTTTTGGTTCCCGTGAGGGGTATTGAGTTCGAAATAAAAAGCTTCTCGATGGGAGACTTCTCGAGATTCTGCACCGCCGAACCAGATAATACTCCATGAGTGCAGGCGGCATAAATTCTGCTCGCACCTTGTTCTTTAAGGGCATTGGCAACCTTGATTAAGCTACCACCGGTGTCGATTATGTCATCATAGAGTATGGCTGTTTTACCGGCCACGTCACCGATAATATTCAGCAGTTCCGCCTGATCATTATTACCGCTGCGACGTTTGTCACCTATGGCGAGACTGCAATTCAACCTCTTTGCCAGCGATCTAGCTCGGTTTGCACCGCCAGAATCAGGAGATACCACCACTACCTCTTCAGAGGAGAGGATGCTTTTGAAATATCTGGCAAAGATCGGAGTCGTAAAGAGATGATCAACCGGAATGTTAAAGAAGCCCTGAATCTGCTCGGCATGCAGATCAACGGCTATCACCCGATCAGCTCCTGCTACTGTAATCAAATCTGCCATTAGCTTGGCCGTTATCGGTACTCTGGGTTGATCCTTCTTGTCTGATCTGGCATAGGCATAATAGGGGATCACGCAATTGATCCTCTGAGCTGAAGCGCGCTTCAAGGCATCAATCATGATTAACAGATCCATCACACTATCATTGACCGGATAACAGGTGGGCTGGATGATAAAGACATCCGCACCACGCACATTGTCATTTATCTTCACAAATGACTCGTCATTGGAAAACTTGAACAAGTCGATATCCCCAAGCGGGATACCGGCATAACGCGCGACTTCTTCAGCCAATGGCCGGTTTGCATTCCCTGTTATAAGCTTCAGTTTTGAAAACACTTTTGATACTCTTTCCTAGTCAAGGTTCTTGTTTTATGCGTCCAGTAACCAAGTTGATCGAATCCCGCCTTGCAGCGTTCTAGAGGCTCATCACCATCGAAGATTGCATAGCAGGTTGATCCGCTTCCACTCATTATAGCTTTCTGAGGATGATACTCCTCCATCGTCTTAAGGATTTCATCCACCACTTTGTACTTCTTTCTTATCCCTGGTTCTAATCTGTTGATTGACTTACAAAGTCCAGCTTCTGGCTCCCAGTCCTGGACCGGATAACCATGGTCTATAAGCTTGTAAGCCTCCGAGGCAGAGATATGCAAACCTGGATTAACCAAGAGGAGGTGGCTTATCTCAACGTCTCCCAGAGGGACGATTGATTCCCCCCTTCCTCTGGCCAGTGCAGTACCACCGCCAAGGAAAAAGTTTATATCAGAACCAAATCTGGCAGCAATCTCATGCTGGTCAGCTTCACAAAGGTTCAGCTCCCATAACTTGTTTAGGATCAAGAGAGTGACTGCTGCATTGCTGCTGCCACCTCCCAAACCTGCTGCAATTGGGATCCGCTTCTCCAACGCTATCTCCACTCCTCGGTTAACTGAATACCTTGATTGAAGATAGGAGGCAATTTGACAGATAAGATTGTCGTCAGATTCCAGTTCTACTCGGTTAGACCAGAGTTTTATACATGGCTTTTTTGTCAAAGCATATTTGATAGAATCATAAAGGTCAATACTGCTCATGACAGTATTGACCTCATGATATCCGTCCGGTCTCTTACCGAGAACCTCAAGAAATAGATTTATTTTTGCGTAAGAAGCTGCGAACATTCTTCTTCTGCTTCTGAGGAGCTTCCTCTCCGTAGTAATAGTAATAATAGTAGTAGTAATAGTAGTAGTTTTGCTTGCTGTAGTACTTCTGAACTTCAATTCCGTTCACCACTACACCATCGATCTTGGCATCGATGTTTTCCATCAGTTCCTTGGTTCTGCGGATAATGCCCTTCTCTGTCTGACCAATCCTGACAACCACAAAAGTCATATCCACCTTCTTGGTGAGGATCAGAGCATCCGTTACAGCAATCACGGGTGGAGTATCAAAAAGGATATAGTCGTATCGATCCCTGAGGTTTGAAATCAACATGTCAGTTCTCACCGAAGCAATCAATTCAGAGGGATTGGGAGGAACAAATCCGCTGGTAACCAAATCCAGATTGGCAATACCAGAGGGTTTGATAACCTGATCCAGACTCACATCCGGATCGATCAGATAGTCGCTGACGCCATTTTCTTTTTCGATCCCGAACTTGTTGTGTATCATGGGACGTCTCATATCCATATCCAAAAGAACAACTTTGGCATTCATCTGGGATAGAGTGATGGCCAGATTTACGATTGTGGTAGATTTACCTTCTTTAGGCCCGGAAGAAGTGACCAGCATTGTGGTGCTTCCACCAGGTTTCTTGGCCAGGATATTGGTTCTGAGAGTTCTATAGGACTCCGCAATAGGGGATTTGGGGGCATAATGCGAAACTAACTGCATCATCACAAAGTGCATCGATTTTATCAGGCGTTCTTTGTTTTCTCCCTCTGCTTGCTTGATCAGTTCATTAAACTCATCAATACGAGTCTCAGATTCCTGAATAATGGGAATGGTTCCAACGATTGGCAGCCGAACAATAGACTCCATATCGTCCATATTCCGGATCTTAGTATCCAAAGAATGGAGCAGGAAGGCAGCACCGATTCCCAAACCCAGGCCCAGGATGATACCCACCAAGATATTCATTGATACTCTGGGCTTGATGGGACTCTGTGGCATATCGGCATAATCGACGATACGAATATTGCCAACTTTGGCTTGCTCAGCTACCTTGGCATCTTCATATTTCTCCATCATCATACCGTGAATCTTCACGTCCAACAGCATGTTTCTTGTTAATCTGGCAAGCTCCAGCTCAGTGTTTGGCAGAGATGTCATCCTTTGGGAATACATTTCCTTGGTTTCTTCCAGACCATTTACCTGTGATCTTGCCATCTCCAGATCTATTTCCGCCTGAATAATCCTGCCCAGCAGCTCGCTTCGGACAGCCACAGGATCGGATTGCACCTGAAGGGTTACCAACCTACGCACTTCCAGATCCAGAGCTTGCTTGGTTCTATCCAGTTCAGCATTGAGCAGAGCTATCTGAGGATGGTCCAGGGGATATTCGTTCTTGGTGATCAGTCTTGTGATAAGAGCTTGTGTATCGACCACCTGCCTGCGCAACTGCTCAACGTTGGGAGCTGAGAGGACGTTATCGATATTGACAAGCATAGAGTCCTGAGTGCTCAGATTTCTCTTCAGAAGATCCAGAGATCTGGCCTTGACTGCCATCTCAGTGACTGCCTGCTCATACTGAGCATCTACCTCTGATGCTTGTTCAATCAGTTTCTGAGTTTCTGCAGTGAGTTCCACCAATTGGTTAACATTCTTAAATTCACGTAAGTCATTCTCCGAAGTCTGCAACCTTCTGGATATAGCATCCAGTTGCTCTTCCAGGAATTCGCGAATAGTGGTGAATTCCAACCGGGCGAAAGTGGTGTTTTCCTGTTGAATTGCCTCCGCCAGAGCATTGACAGCAGCCATCGCTTCGGCTTGACTGGTGGATTCCATGCTGATGGTCAAGATATCCGTTTCCCGCTTTGATTCAACCTTCATCATACCTCGCAGGCTAGCTCCGGGGTTGCTGAGTCGGGACATCGGAAAGCGTTCCCAATCCCTGTGCTTCTTCATTATCTCGGCAGCACGATTTGTGATGGGCTTGCTCTTCATCAGCTCTATCTGGTTGTTAATTGTGTTCTTCCCCATTCCTGGCGCAGCCAGGAACATCAGATCTGCACTGTTCTTTTGTTCTTCCAGCATAATTCTGGATGAAGCAGAATAGATCTTGGGTTGCCTGGCAGTATATACGATTGTGCCAATAACTACGAGTATGAAAACCAGAACTATGAGGTAACGGTATTGCAGAATGATTCTGAAGTAATCAGAAAGCTTTATCTCGTCTTGAATCGGGGCTTGTTGGTTGTATTGATTATCCATGCCTTATCCCGCTTACTTTATATTGGTGACTAAGTTATAAACACTAAGAGCAATAGCTACCTTAGAGAGGAAATCTGCTACCTTACTGAAGGCATAAAATATTGTGCCGGAAAGGATGATTGTGTCGCCCGGCATAATCTTGGGAATCAGAGTTTCATCTCCTGTTTCCATGTAACGCTTGAAATTGACCCATATGATTCTCTCTCCACCCTCGGCAGTTGGCCTGATTATCCTGATTTTAGAGAGCTTGGCATCTTCTTTGGGTCCTCCGGCCAAGGCCAGAAGAGTCAAAAAGTCTATATTATCCGGCACAACATACAAGCCGGGTTTATATACCTGACCAAGTATATAGGTGTTCATTTTCAGAGTCTCAACCCCTGATCTAACACCTTCGTAAGTATAAGCAGATATGTTGCTTGTGGGCGCAAAGTTTACAGTTGTCTGCCCAAAAGCAAAGCCTAACGACAGGCAGAATAACAATGCTATCAGCGTTTTTTTCACTTTATCCCCTTGTCTCTTTTGTGTTACAGTTTGTCAAAGCCTTAATAAGTCAAGTGAATTCTCAGAGGGCTTTGGAGTGATGAAACCCATCCCCCTAACGCATTCAAGACGCAAATCCACTTCTTTCAATCTACTAAGGAGCGATATATGGGTGAGATATAGTAGCAGACTGCAACAACGATACAAGATCGAAGTAGTACAATCCGTTTGGGTTGGGCTAGTGATATCCAACATCATCACTAACTGGGTGTTATAGCTACTATTCCTCATTCTTACTCAGATGTCACTGATTACTTTCCTCAACACTACCGCCGTGATACAGCCGTGATCGCGGCAGCAAGACGGCGCTAGTGTATAGGAATTCTGGTAGAAACCACTCAGGGACACTTCAGGATTTATCATTGCAGAATATGCATCACTCTTTCTGATGATTCAGAACCCAGGTAACCCTGCAGTTCCTCCGACCAATCGAAGGTGTCAACTCTCCAGCGCAGGCTTCTTCCTCTATATTGATTGGCCAGGTTTACGGGAAATACAATATACAGAGGATCTTCTTCCGTTGAGATGGACAAATCCTGGTGCCAAACATACTCGTAATTTTCATCCATCACAACCACACGGCATTTGGATACATACCCACTACGGTTAAAGCTAAAGGTAATCTGCCCGGGAACTACTGTGGCATTGTTTTCTGGAGAGATCAGGAGACTCTTTGCCAGCAGTCCATAAGACACAGTATCGCTTCTGGCGCTGTTTCCTGAAGTATCCACAAGATCGATAAAGTAGGAGTAGATCACTCTTTCCTGTAGTTGCTGTTTAGAATCCAGATAGCTATAGCGATTTGCCATTATGGAATCGATCAGCACTGGCTCGGTATCAAGCTCATCAAAACGGTAGATCTTAACATGGCTTAGATCAGTATCAACAAATGGTTCCCAGAGAATTCTCATCCAGTTGCCATCTGGTACAGCATCAATTCCGTTGTTCTCCTCAGTCAAAGAATAACCTCCAGTAAAGTTATCTCCAACATCACCCAAATGGGGTACCAATACAGGAGCAACCGGAGGAATCTTATCTTGATCGGGATTATCTTCTCCCGAACAACCCAACAATCCCAACAGCAGCATGGAGATGAGTAGTAATGCGGATACAGTGAGCTTTCTCATATATATCTCCTAAAATTTGAATCTCAGTCCCAGGCGATTTGTGATGCCCACCGGATTGGTGATGAGGGCATAATCCAGATCAACTCCATAGACATTGACGCTGGCTCCGCAACTGAAGTTCTTATCGTAATATCCCAGACGGAGGCTGGCCTTCTCATCATACTCCCATTCCATACCGTAATGATTTGTCCCCAGATAGACATAGTCGTGATCATAAGCCAATGTAAGATTGGATTTAAGCGCAGTTATTGGTTGATCTAAAGACACTCCAACCTTTGTGTTAAAAAGCACCTCATCAGAATGTTGTGTTGCAGTATCCCAGTTGATTCTCGTACCCGCTAGATCCTGAAAAGCCAGACCGAAATTCAAATCTCCAAAGTCTTCGTAATCAAAGATCACACCCATGTCTGTCTTCACATGGAGGCCAAAATCAAAACCTGTGCCATCGCCAATATGCTCAAAGACTTCTCTTTTGATGTACTTGACGCTTCCTCCAAAAGAGAATTCGAAAGGTACTTCAAAAAAGAGCCAGCCCATATTGGCATCATATTGAATCTTCTTGGCAAAGGCAAACTGGTAGAGGCTATCGGTGCTCTTAAAGGTGCCGTCCGGAACTCCTGGTAGGTGAGACTCGTAGTCATTGATTCTTTCATCAACATTGGTTCCCACCAAGTAGGACTCATTGAAACGGGGGATATCGTCCACCGTAAGTCTGGTGATGTTCACGCCGATAGTCACATCATTGGGTAGGGGTTGGCAATAGGAGAAGTTGTTGTAGGTGGCTAGTCCATTGTAGAGAAATGCGTGCATGGCAGACACTTCTGCCTTCTCCATCCGGGCAATACCGGCAGCATTCCAGTAAATGGCAGAACAATCATCCGCAACAGATGCAAAAGCCCCACCCATTCCCAAGGCTCGTACTCCGGCACCGATGGCCATAAAGTCCCCGGCATATCTGCCCGCCGTCAGACAAACTGTGCAGCTAATCAGGATCAATGTAAGTAATATATATTTCATTTCATAACCCCTATTTCAAAATGACCATTTTCATGGTTTTCTCAATTGTTCTGGAGCCTTTCCTGGCTATCACCTTATAGAAATAGGTGCCGTTGGCCAAAAGGTAGCCCTGTTCATCTCTGCAGTCCCAAGCATATACCGTTCTGGGATACTCGTGATAACCCACACCAGCGGGGATATTACTGAAGGTCTTCACCAGTCGTCCACTGATTGTATAAACTTTTATGGTAACTTCATCAGCATCGTCGGTCAAGATATAGGTAAACCTGGTGCGGCCATCGTTTCTGGGATCCTGAACGGCACTGCCACCCAGAACAGGATTGGGATAATTACCTATGTTCGTAATTTCAAACTCATCGTTTACATTGAACTGGATGGTTCTGGTATTGGCATTGGAATTCACATCGCTACAGTCCACCAAGAGGAAGTAGGATCCTCTGGGCAGATCGAGCTGATACTTCACCGGTACTCTATTGATGTTATCCGCATTGATAGCCACCGCATAATCACTCTCGGGCACAAGCTCTCCGTTTAAGAAGAGTTTGATCGTGTTCTCGACCACATTCACTCCATTTGCATCAGACAGAAGCAAGGAAATTGTTCCCTGCCCGGAAACAAATCCTCCAAGGGTGAATTCTTGATCCTGAACGTTCACGTCAATAGAGGGGCCGGTTCTGTCGGCATTCCGATAAATGGAGTAGATACCCTGCCTTCCCACTTCAAAGACTACTTTGTTCTCAGATGCAGAGATGTTTCCGCCTTGCTTCATCCATTTCTGGTAGGTCGGATCCCAGCGGTAGATGAAGTAGTTGTTTTGGGCTTCATAATATTGTGTAAGAGAGTCCGTTGTGTTGTAGAAGAAGCTCAGCTTGACTTTTCTATTATTCTGGAATATTCCCAGACTATCCACTAAAGTAGCATCAAGCGTATTTATCTCATAGGGTAGTGAATAGTAGCCACTGGTGCTGGAAGGTTGATTCTTCATCATAACCAAATGGATATCTGGCTGAAGATTTGGCTCCAGCAGATCCAACCCACTAACCGAGAAGATTGAGCTACCTCCCGAGGGCACCATACCAGCCGGTATCTCGCAAGTGACGTTATTATCGACGCTGGGGATAATTGCGCCGGCAGGACCAACCATCTGGAAATTGAAGGGTAAACTAAGCCTGATGATGTTATTGGTATTAAAGAAAAGTTCCCACTCTGAGAAGGTTCCGCTACTATTTACTCTTACTTCCAGATTGAGGTTGGCACTGGGAAGTCCGCTAAGGTTAATATATTCCCAGCGTTCCTCATTGATGCCCAGGCCAGCCATATTCTGCTCTGAATGGAGCACTGTATTACCGCCAGTCTGGGAGTAGTACAAGCGCAGATCTGTCGTGATGGAAGCAGCATTTCCTGTGTTTTTCACCAAAACCTTCAAGCGCACTTGCTCGTTATCCGGAGCCATTTGAATATCTCTTAACATCAGATCCGGTCCGGCAATCACCAGGGAATACAAAGGCGATTCTGATGTCCCGGCTGTGGTTATAACCCGATACTTGTAGAATAGCTCCTTACCGGTTCTGAATCTGCCCAGGAGGCCTTCAGTTCTGAACAGCGTGGTATCACCTGAATCTGCCTGCATGGACAAGTTCAACCAGGTAGCTCCCTGGCTAGTGCTGTCTGTTCTGACCGCACAAGTCATCGATATCAGCTCATCATGACTGAAGAGCCGTGCTTCAAATCGAGTAGAATCCTGCCATGTGGGCTGGGTTGGATTCATTCCACTATGATAAACTGCCGGTCTACCAACCCCAAAGGCGGCCAGACCTACATATTCACTAGCGTTGGAATATCCCGTAATATTGATCGTTCGCTGGTAGTTTGAGCCACCAGTGGTGGGGATCACATAGCTGGCATTCCACACGCCTTGTATCACAGGAAGATCAAATGGCACATTGATAATTTTGCCACTTTGTTTCATCACATGCAGCCGGGCTGCAGTTACTCCCTGTGGGAACTCTGCCGATACCCTCAAAGTATCACCAGGGCTGAGGCTCATATTCTGAGCTGAGACGTTCACCCCAGGAACCGGCTTTTTAAGATAAATCAGAGGATCTCCCAAATATGCTGTTCCATTAGTGAGAGCATAGCGGGGAGCAGTTGAACTGGTAGTAGTAAAGAACCTGGCTTTGGTAAAAACCAGAGCATCTCCAATAGTGGAGAAATTGTGTTTGAACAAGGCTTCGGTAATTGCCAGACCATAATCCTCATCCTGATCCAGGTATCCAAGTCCGGAGAAACCAACTGTACCAATTGCTCCTTTATTGGGTTGAAGCACCAGAGCTTCACTTATGGATGCAGCTCCATTGGTATCGAAAGCAGAGGCGTAGCATGCCAGACTCATAAACACAGGATAGGTAGAGTTGTTCAGAGTTGCTACATCATTGAAATTGAAGAGGTTGTAATCTGCCCAGACGCGTCCACCACCGTGCCCCATAAATTGCACATAGGTTGAGCCACTATTTATGGCATCTTTCAGGTTGAAAGTACCACCATTGTAGTCACTACTTACTGTTTGCGTGGTGGTAAAGACTCTGGTAACCCGGTAGTAATCCGGAATATTCTTTCTTCTGATTCGCTCTGATTGAACAGAAAAAATGTCATTACCATCGTCGATCTTACCGCCAGCGGTCAAAGTGATATGGCTGTTCCAGAGCCGGTTGTTCAGTGGTTCGTTACGATAACGGGTAGCTTTGGTGGCATAATCCAGGATCTGTTCAGGAGTCCAAACATTCAAGCGAGCAATGGATATATCTGCAACGATATCATCACCTACAACACATCCAAACCAGTTGTCACTGGCAGTTGCCCCGTGCTTGTAGGTCCAGGTTTTCTTCACCGGTATCAGGTTATACTTGCGGGAAGGGCTGTTGTCTCTGGTATCATCTACGCCCTCTCCCAAAAGAATGAGGTGCTGTAATCTGGGGCTCGCCCAGTTGTTATAGGCGTATCTGGCAAAATCGCGGATAACTTCCCCGGACATAATACCATTGTTGAACTCATCATAGATATCCTGAATATCGACAATTGACACACGATGCCCTTCGGATTCCCAAAGGCTTACCAAGGTCTGTGTACCTTCTGAATTGATGAATTGACGAGGACTGACCAGTACTACGTTGGCAGAGTTACCAGGGTTCCTGAGATCCGAAGGATAATTCAGCCTTATCAACTTTGGAATTCTTTTCATATTCTCTGTAACAGCATAGTACTGCACTGAGGTGCTGAAGACACTGTCCTGAAAAGTGACAGACCAAGGGGCAATCCCATCAGTATTAAAGGGCTCTATCTGCAGATTGCTGAACACGCTGGAACCTATTTTATACAGCGAGACATTGCTGTTGGAGAATCCCTCCAATTGGAATTGGTAAAGACCATTGGGTCTGTTTGAGGGCTTGGTGAATTTGATATAATTCTCTGAAGTTTTATACTCTCTCCAATAGGTGATATCTGCCCAATCGAGCATAACCTGTTCCCTATCCCCCATAACAGTGTTTCCAGAAAGACTGATGTACAGGTAATTTGTGCCATGAGTGAAGTAGGTATTGGCAATAGGATTCTGGTTTTGGAAAAGCCTCTCGTTTTGTCCTGTCCAAGTATGGCTATTGATCATAGCCTGATTAATTCTGACCGTAGCTTCATGATCCCACTGCCCTGGCATCAGAGACTCTGAGTAAGTGAGACCCTGAAGCATGATCTTCGCACTTCCTGAACGTATTGTTGTATCCTTGGGATACTGAAGTTCAAAGGGAAAGATATCCAGATTGGGAGCACTGATTTTCTTCCAATACCAGAGATCTTCCCGGTAATAGTTCGGATTACTCGCAGTCCACTTGTTACCAAGTTTATCGCTCACAAGCTGCTGCTCCAGGTGAACAGTATGCTCATAAGCATCTGGGATAATGAATTGTGAGGGGTTAGAATTTACCAGGCCACCATTCTCCACCATCATGCGTGCTCCAAGCCTATCCACCAGACTCAGAGTATAAACGTTCTCGGCTGTATAATCGTCGTAATAGCTGGCATCTCCATAATGTCTGTCTCCGTAGAACTCAAAGTAGTCTCCGGGATCAAATCTGCCATCCGACTCGCCAAAGAAAGCTATCGGAACCTGTCCATACTCACTTCGCAATTCCAGATACCTCGGGTCAACAGATTCCACCTTCCAGTTCATCTCCAGATCAAATGAATCCACCAAGGCATCCACATAGTTCTTGATGTACTGATAGCTAATTTTATAGATGCCTTCCTGATCGACCACAAGCTGTATCTCATTGATCCGGGAAGCAGCTACTCTGGGGCTCTGATAAGTATTGTCGGTCACTCTGGGAACTCTCCAGGCCCGTGAGCTGGCATTATTGATGAAGAAACTATCTCCCACAGAATCTATGAGGTTCTCAGAAATCTGCCAGTCCGGACTGGGACTACGGCTGCCCACTATCAACACTCTCAACCTGAGCTTGTTACTGACCACCAGCTCTCTTTCGGAAGCCCGGTATTGGAAAGGAAAGACCTGCAAAGGCACAAAGCTTCTATCTCCGATGCAAACCGTTGCCTCATTGGATACCTGAAGTTCGGGAAAGAGCGACGATCTGCTGTAGGCGCGATTATCCTGATAAAAGATATACTCCAGCTCTTCAGAGTTCAGAACCATCTTCTGCGCTGGAGCTAAGCTCACGTCTCTCACTTGACTGGTTTGACTATCAATGATCTCTACCCGGATGCTTCCGCCGGCAGGAACTCCCACAGCGGTAGCAAAGGACAAAAGCTGGGGTTGACCTTCTTCACCAAAAACACTGCCGTCTTCAGCTTGTAGCTTCTTCCAAGTCTGCCCACCCAGGCTTACATCGTCCAACGAATACTGGGGTAAGTTGAATTCCAATATCAGTTCAGATTCACTTTCACTGATCAGGGTGAAGGGACTTGCCGCCAGCCAGATTGGTAGCAGCAAGAATAGAATTGGTATATACTTATGCATTATATCTCCGCATTTAGTAAAGCTTGTTTGACCTCAGTCCGATATCTTTCCGGAAGTATTTGCCCTCAAAACTCACCTTCCCGGCATCCCGATACACTTGTTCTCTTGCCTGCATCAAGTCTTCCCCCAATGCAGTAAGCATCATCACCCTGCCTCCGCTATTGATCAGTGTATCACCATTATGAGACACTCCTGCATAGCAGATTGTGGAAGAGATATCTCCATCCAGGGAAATTGGGTAGCCTGTATCAGGGGTTCCGGGATAGTTTCTGGAGGATAAAACCACCGTAACGGCAGTTTTGTCCAACCAATTGAGTTTGAGGTTATCCAGTTCTTGTTTGTCTATTGCTTCACAGATATCCACAAGGTCTGTATCAAGGAGAGGCAAAACCGCCTCTGCTTCAGGATCTCCCCAACGGCAATTAAATTCCAGTACCTTGGGACCACCTGAAGTAATCATCAATCCGCAGTAGAGCACCCCTGTGAAAGGACAGCCCTCTAACTGCATGGCTTTTAGGATTGGGCTAATAATCTTGTCTTCGATCTCATCTCTGTAGGGCTCTGCCTCCGGGATAGGAGCCAGAACTCCCATTCCGCCGGTATTGGGCCCACAGTCGTTGTCATAAAGTTGTTTGTGATCTTGGGAGAAGATAGTGCTGAGGTGATTTCTCCCATCACAGAAACTAAAGAGCGACACTTCCCATCCTAGCAAGTATTCCTCGATAATAACACCTTCTTTACCTGGATTCTGGAAAAGATATAAAAGGGCATCACAAGCCTCTTCACGGGAGTCTGCAATAAATACTCCCTTTCCGGCGGCGAGGCCATCCGCCTTAAGCACCACTGGGAAGGAAAAGCTTCCCAGCAAAGAGCAGGCTTCTTCATATGTGCCGGCTCGAACATACTCTGCGGTAGGAATAGCGTATTTCTTCATCAGAGCTTTGGAAAACGCCTTGCTGGTCTCTATTCTGCCCGCAGCTTGCGATGGCCCAATAACTCTGATTCCTGAGGCTCTCAGGTAATCTGTCAAGCCATCCGCTACCGGTTGCTCTCCTCCGATGAAGACAAAATCCACTGCTGTCTTAAGACAGTACTGCTTGATCTCAGCAAAACCCGAGAGCTGAACACATGTGTAATATCTTGCTATCCCTGCATTTCCGGGGGAGACTACCAAGCTCTCAAGCCTGGGGCTCTGGGCGAAAGCATTGGCCAGAGCATGTTCTCTTCCGCCGCTACCTATAATCAGTATCTTCAAAATCTATCTGCTCCCTAGTTTCTGGATCATTGTTATCAAAGCGTGTTCTGCGGCTTTGATGCGGATCATCTCACGATTCCCGGTGAGTATAAGCTTCTGGCTCCAAGCCTCTCCTCTATCTCTGAAGGCAAAGTGAACTGTCCCAACAGGCTTATCTGCAGTTCCGCCCTCGGGACCGGCAATCCCAGTGATGGCGATGCCCAGATCAAGCCGATGATGCTTGAAAAGCCCCACCAGCATGGCTCTGGCGACTTCATCGCTCACTGCACCGTGTTCTTCCAGAAGTTCTTCGGAAACACCCAGAAAGCAAGTCTTCAGATCATTATGATAGCTCACAATTCCACCCAGAAAGTAATCACTTGATCCGCTATTGTCGGTTATCAATCTACTTAAAAGACCCCCGGTGCAGGATTCTGCCACAGCCAGCTTGAGCCCTGATTTGAATAGCAGTTCATGCAAGACACTGGCAGGTGAGCCGGCATCAAAAGCCCAGACGTGCTTACCAATAAGCTCCAGAAGCTTGACTTCATAGGAATCTATCAGAGCCTGGTCTGTTCCATAGAGCCTGATATCCACTCTCCCCGTCTGAGGTAACCACGCCAGGCTCAGACCCTGGGGGGGCTGCAGATTCCGCATCAGTTCAGCCAGAGCAGATTCGGAGATCCCCGCTGTATGGATGTTCCTGATCTTCAGAGCTTCTTTGTGATACTTCTCTATCAGAAGGCTCTGGAGATGATCCTCAAACAAGCCCTTCATCTCAATGGGCACACCAGGAAGAGCAAAGAAGCTCTTTTGCCCGGCTTCAAAACAAAGCCCCGGAGCAGTTCCCAATCGATTACCAAGAGCTTTAAACCCTGAGGGTACCAAAGCCTGATTACGATTGATCTCAGGAGCTTTCATGTTTCTGCGGGTGAAGAGGGATACCACATAGTTCCAAATCTCTTCATCAAAGACCAGAGTTGAGCCAAAGAAATCCGCAATACACTGCTTGGTGATATCATCTGCAGTTGGGCCAAGCCCACCAGTGGTGATCACCACATCATAGTGCTTCCAGCAGTATTCCAGAGACCTTCTGATCTCTTCCGGATCGTCTTTGATGGTAACGGCATAATTCACCGGCAAACCTATACCAGCCAGCTTATCTGCCAGATAATAGAGGTTACTGTTGAGGGTTCTCCCCAGCAGAATCTCGTTACCAATAGAAATTATCGCAGTCATATCAATACGATTTGGCAAAGATCACCCGCAGATCGGAATCCTTTCCGCAGCAGATGCACTTTCCTTTTTCATGCTGATTCTCAAAGGGGATACAGCGCACTGTGACCCTGAGATCTTCTTTGATCTTCTCTTCGCAAGCCACTTCTCCGCACCAGGGAGAGAAGGCGAAGCCACCATGTATCTCCGGCTGCCCCGAATTCCTGGGTGTGAAATAGCGATAGAACTCCTGATTATCATCGATCCGGATGATGTTCTCATTTCGGAAAGCTAAGGCTTTCTGATAAATATTCTCCTGAATCTCAGAGAGTGTTTTGATCACGTAGTGGCTCAGCTCTGAAACAGGCACAGACTGCTTATCTCTGGGCTCAGCATCACGTCTTGCCACCATCACAGCAGCACTCGCCACGTCTCTGGGACCGATTTCAATCCTGAGGGGAATACCTTTTTTGATCCAGTACCAATTCCGTTCACTGGAGGTTAGATCCCTATCGTCCAGTTCAGTATAAATTTGTATATCTTCAAAGTACTTATTCTTCAGATCATGAGCTATCTCAGCGGCCAGATCCAGCACAGCCTTTTTCTCATCCTCGTCCCGATAGATCGGGATTATTGCCACGTGCGAAGGAGCCACCTTGGGCGGTAAAACCAAGCCATTATCATCGCTGTGAGCCATGATCAGAGCTCCGATCAAGCGGGTGGACACGCCCCAGGAGGTAGTCCAGGCTTCCTGATACTCACCCTGCCTGTTCTGAAAACGGATTCCACTGGCTTTGGCAAAGTTTTGTCCCAGGAAGTGTGAGGTTCCGGATTGTAAAGCTTTCTTGTCCTGCATCATGGATTCAATGCAGTAGGTATTGACCGCACCGGGAAATTTCTCCCCTTCGGTCTTCTCGCCTTTGATCACGGGTAGAGCCAAATACGCTTTAGCAAAATCGGCATAGACATCCAGCATCTTAAGAGTCTCATCCATCGCATCTTCCTGAGTTTCGTGCACAGTGTGGCCTTCCTGCCAGAGGAACTCTGCGGTTCTGAGAAAGAGCCGGGTTCGCATTTCCCACCGGACGATATTGGCCCACTGATTGATTAGGAGGGGAAGATCTCGGTAGGAATTGACCCATTTGGCAAAAGATGCACCAATGATGGTCTCTGAAGTGGGGCGCACAATGTAAGGCTCCGTAAGTTCACCAGCCACTTTCAAGCCACCTTGCCCATCGTCTTCCAGGCGGGAATGAGTGACGACCGCGCATTCTTTGGCAAAGCCGGACACATGCTCGGCTTCTTTTTCAAAGTAGGATTTGGGGATGAAGATAGGAAAATAGGCGTTACGATGGCCTGTGTCCCGAAACATCTTGTCCAGGTTTCTTTGTATATTTTCCCAGATGGCATAGCCCCAGGGCTTGATCACCATGCAGCCTCTCACATCGCTGTTTTCGGCCAGGTCAGCGGCTTTGATTACTTGTTGATACCACTCCGAATAGTTCTGTTCTCGGGTAGGTTCAATGGCAGTTTTCTTCTGCTTGCTCATTTTCTGACTCCAGTTATTTTTCCATGAATCCCACTTGCTACAAGAAGCGATATCTGTCAAACTGAATCAAAGCCTCATGTGATTCAAAACCGGATAATGTGTCGAATTCTATCATCGAAAAGGCTTTGGAGAACTCTCTCACTGCTCCGAAAGTGATGTTGTGAAT
>JAEZUG010000017.1 GCA_023421135.1 Candidatus Cloacimonadota bacterium
GCCCAATGCATACCCTTGTTTTCTTCTCCGGAGGACAGGAAGAAGAACACCAGGGCAATAACAGCCATAATGATACTCAAGATTGGTATCCTCAGTGTGGTCAACGAACATATGCCTGCACCAAAGCCAACGGCAGTCTTCCAGTTTTGCATAAGATCTCCTTTGGTCATCCAGAATTACATATATGATAGGCGTTTATCTTCACTTTGCAAGAGCATATCTCTCCCTTCGAAACACTCTTCACCAAGGATACTATCATTCCTTCCGGCTTATCAAGAATGCACTTGACCAGATGGCAGCGATCTGAATACTAAGACTCAACTATCCCAAAAGGAGGACCGATGACCAGTATTGAGAGCTTTATTGATCTGCTGAAGCAACGGGGAAAGCAAGCCAGCACTATTGACCTTGCTCAGGAGCTGTTGGAACACTACTATGAGTTTGGGACGGATCGGGACTTGGAAGTGGAATTGCTGGATTCCGTGTTGTCAGGTAGCGCTTGCTGTCGCTTCTCTATCTGGCTACCGGTGTAGCAGCTATCAGAAGGGAAAGATTCAATTTGTTGTTGAGAGATTGTGTCTAAGGTCAATGTAAAAAAAGCACTTGACATCTTGGAAGAAGAAACAAATCTTGCCAAAAGGATCATAAGTGGAGGATGATATGCGCTGGATGTATCCAATGCTGTTTCTGGCAGTGTTCATACTGCTGGGAGCAAGTAAGTGCAGCGACAACACCGCAACACCGGTGAAGATATACTGTAGCATCAAATCAGATGGCAGCCAATTTATGTGCGTTGATAACAGCTTGTCGATTGCTACTATGGGAAGGCCGTTTTACGTGAATGAAGACATGATTGTTCAGCTAGGTGATCGCTTGAGTAAGCGCGAGCCTGGGGGCTCTCTCACCAATCTTTCGCCAGATGGGTTATCGATCACAGACCACCAGTACTTGGCAATCGATCACGACAGACATATTTTGTACTTTTCCGGCAATTACTCTATCTACCAAGTAGGTTTTAATGGGGAGAACTGCTCCCAAATCAGTCCCACCGACGGTTTATACACAGCTCCGGCTCTATCCAGTTGTGGGAACTATCTCACAGCTATCCGGGATCAACAGATAGCCCGGATGAACCTGCAGACGGGAGAATGGATAGTCCTGCCGTCGCCGGTGACTGCCTTTTATGCCACCTACATCGGAGAGACCGGGGAATACTACTTTTTTAGCCGTCATGTCGATCACAACATGCCGGAAATGGCTCTCTGTAAGCTCAGCGCTCAGCAGGATTCCACGCAGATACTCTTCTTATATGATTCAGATATACCTAAGCTATATAACGCCCAGTGTAGCCCTGATTTCCGCTACTTTGCCATGCATAGAATGATTGAACCCCGCGGGGAATGGGGCTTATTCAGCAGCTATTGGACACGCTTCAATTCCGATCTACAGGTCTATGACCGGCAAATACAGCAGAGCTTCACAATTCCGAATTGTTACAGCTACAGCTTCTCGCCCGATAAAGCCAGCCTCCTGTACTCCAGGGAGAATCATCGCATGTCTGATCTGATGCGCCTGGATCTTGCCACCCGAGAGTCCAGTATGATCTGGGATGGTTATGTCCGACCCAATCACTATTCCTATTCCACCACGGAGATCTTTCCCCTGGAGGCAGGACAGAAGATACATCTTCAGGTCTGGGAACGCAGGTGGAGAGAAGAAGACTAGAGCAGTCCTGACTTGGTGGTTTATTTCCCTATGAAGACTGTGCCTGAAAGCCCCAAGGAAGACCGACGCAGCTTTCCTATGGAAAACAGCTCTACTGAGGAGCTGGACAGGTCTTGCCAATAGTATAGTTCCAAGCTTCCTCGGCGACCCTTGGTGCCCAGACAGAGCCCCAGCCCGGATATTGGATCGTTGAAGGAATCGTTCAGATTCAATACCTCGTTATCATCTTCATCCAAATAGTGCAGATCGTTAAAGGCTCTGGCCAAGTACACCTTGTCCATATACACGGAGGCACCCAGGAAGATTGTGTGTCCGGTTTCCTTCTGGATAAAGTGCCACCTGGTACCCACAGACAAGCGGGCAGCAAGTGTCAGTAGATTGATATCCATATCCATGACATAAGGATAGGGGTTATATACCCTGCGTCCTGAGCTGAACATCTGCTGGCTGAGGCCTCCCCTGATCTGGAAGCGGGAAGATATGGGATAGTTGTAATTCACGCCCAAACCAAGCGCTGCGCTAGAGCTCCACAGATCACCCGAATTGGACTCAGTAATTTTTCCAGAACCCAGGATAAACTCGATATCCAGCTTTTTTACTTCAAAGCTCAGTGAGTCCCTTTCTATGGTTTCCTCCTGAGCAAAAGCACTTGCACAACCTAGCAGTATCAATAGCACAATAACGAAATGTTTCATCTACAATCTCCTATTTGCACAGTCGATTAGTTCTCGATCCATGTCAAGAGCTTTGTTGATTTCATGCAGTTACTGAAGTCTCTACACCCTTCTGCTTATCACTGTGAATCACTGGCTACTATTCTGAAGAACCTTTTTGAGCTTCCCAGTTCGGAGATCACAGCCGAAAGATTCCTGGTTTGAGTTACAAAGTTCTCCGGACCCGGTGTGAAGTCCGGCTGATCTGAAGCATAGATCAGATAGGTAATAAGATTCTGCTCAGGATAGGAGTTCCCGTCCAGAGTCCCTTCGGTCACTTCGTTCCAATCCAGACGTAAGTTATTTCCACTCATCCGACTTAGAGCGACTCCGGTAGGCATCATGGGAGGGATATTATCCACGGAGTAACCGAATAGCCCGATAGAATCCCAAAAGTACACATTGTCAAAATAGGTCACAACAAAGACTTCACCATGGGTTCCGGTAGCTGAGGAATCCTGCAGAGTGGGCACAATCAGACTGTAAGCACTGCGGTTCATCGCCTTCACCTGCCCCAGAAAGGTCAGAATACGATCGTTTTGTATCCAGCATATCTTGGATGAGGAAGCAATAAGTTCCGGGCTGATCTCTCTGGGATCTCTCACGATCACAGCATCTTCCAGGTCTTGAGCTCTGCCTTCTGAACTGCGGAATACATGATACCAGGCTGCGGGGTCCCAAGTGCTGTCCTTCTCATTGGGATACCACCGCAGGTCTATCTGATGCCCCTGATCCGGAGAGACGTCCATTGCGCTGTATAATGTGGGTTTTAACTTACGGGCATACATTCCGATATCCGGAAGGCTCAAATCGGCATCGCAGACCCCGCTCAGATAGTCACCGGCATCAATACAGGGAGACAGATCTTGCAGCCGCCAATTTGCCACATAGGCATCATAATCCGTTCCTGCTCCTGAAGTGGGACTAACAAAGAGTGGATTTGTGGCAATGCAGTATTGATAATTCTGAGGATTGATCCCAAGTATGGAATAGATACCGTTTCTTACGCAGCAAAACATCACCTGGAGCTTCTCATGATTACTGCTTGTATTGTTTATCTCGTGGATAGTACTGGGCAGATTACCCCAAATAATGGAATTCTTGAGCCTCACATAGGCAGAGGAATAGAGCCCGTAGCTCCAATTGTTCACCAGGTTACAATGATCAATCTCCAACCAAGCACTGCTGATGCTGTTGTACACATATATGCCAGAGCCGCTGTTATTGGCCACAGTGTGTCTTAGCAAAGCTCCGCTGCAGTTATAAAGATAGATTGCCCCGGTTATAGCGGGAATGCTATTGTTCAAAACCATGTTGTCGGTTACCCCAGCAAGATTGCAGCCTATCAGAGCCAAAGCTCCATGCTGAGACGTCTCAGTTACAGAATTGCTGACAATTCTATTACGTGTAAGGTTGGGACTGCCGCCCTCCCAAAAAATACCCGAGCCATTTCCGGTGGAAGAATTACCCGTGATGAAGCAACCATAAAGCTTGACGTCTGAGTATAAACCCCGGATACCTCCACCCTGCCCGGATGAACTATTATTCTTAATCTCACAATTGCTAATGCGGACCTTAGGGCTGTTCTCCAGCTCGACGGCTGAATCTACACTGCGTTGTATCACACACCAATCCAGGATAGTAGAATCGTTGGTCGCAGCTACGTTAATCAGGTCTATACCCGTCCACAATGTAGCAGCACTGGCAGTTGAGATGCTTATCTTCTGCTGAGCTGTTCCAATAGCCCGCAAACTACCCTGAACAACAATAGAGGAATTGCTGGCCATGCTTAGGATCACGCCTGGCAGAATGGTTAGGATCTGATCGGAAGGAATAATCACACTCCCGACCGGTTGATAGATAGTGTCCGACCACAGGCCTGTTCCCAGGGTATTGCTGTAGCTTAAGCTGAAGTCATCAATCCACCAGTAATTCAGGTTGTAGGTATCACCAGTAAAGACAAAAGCCAGATACGTGGTGTTTGATCTTCCCAATTCCCAGGGTATAGTAGCAGTAACTGATTGTGCGGCGAGATCTTGGGTCGGATTCGTGCTCCAGACTGTATTCCAAGTGTTCAGATCGGTAGAGATTTGCACTGAGAGGTTAAAGGTTCCCTGGTATAAATCCACTTTGTGTTTGAAGGATAACGTCATATCATGCACTTTGCGGGTATCAAAGGCGTATGAGTAGTATCTGAAAGTTCCTGATTCTTCAGGTTCCCAATTGAACATCAGTTCACCCGTGCCCCCTCCTGCATTATTGGTATTGCTGTGGAGCCAATGAATACCCGCAGAACCCGTCTGAGTCCAACCAGTGGGCAAAACACCTGATGATGGCCAGGACATTATCTCCTCTGCAGCTAGACCTATTACAACTAATAACAGTGCTATGACAAGAACATACTTCATTCAATCTCCCTGATGCCGGAACTATAAAGCTCTGTTTAAGTAAGCTTGCCGGCAACCGTTTATTGAGATGAGTCTCTGTTAACGTTCACAGGTTTTGTCAACGAGAATCTTTCATATTCAGGATATTCATAATGAACTGTAGTCATCCTGCCTGTGCAATATGTTTATTAAGTGCAACCTGATGAATGCTCCAGACTATCGATCCCGGAAGGTCTGCGACCAAGCTCAAAGACTGAGAATACCTGAGAATTCCTCGGGTTTGCCTGAGCTTAGCCAAAACTCTGAATCATAGTCAGTTCGCATTCGGTATCATGCCAAAAAGCATTGTATATCAAGCTTTTTTGCTCTCCATACCCACAAAAGCCTTGACCTAAAAGCCTTTCAGCTCTGTCATGTCCCCAAAACCCTTTATTAAAGAGACTTTATGACTTGAGAAATATAGCTAACTGCAATACATTTTGCAGTTAGTGAAGGCAATAACACAACTGTGTTGCCCCAATTACTTGTGCCTTATCCGCTTTTTTTAATCACAATAAAATAGACAAGGAGAACTCGATGAAGCGAACATTAAAAATCGCCTTGTTCCTGGTGCTGGCACTGGGAATGTTCACTGGTCTCTGGGCTGATCTGATCACGATCGGCACAGGCACTATTAATGCTTACGAACCGATAGCCTCTCTCTATGGTTATCACCGCAGTGCGGCTATTTACACAGCCGCAGAAATTGGTGGCTCAGGAACTATCAATAGTATTTCCTACAAAGCCTACAACACCACCACCACTTCTATCCCTATCAAAGTTTACATTACTACAACCACTTCCAGCGTACTGACCCCAGCCCAACACTGGGGAACCCTAACTGCTGGCCTTACCCCCTTGTATGATGCTACTTTCAGCGGAACAACCGCCGGGGAATGGAAGACCATCACTCTGGATACGCCTTTCAACTATAGCAGCACAAACCTTCTGGTGCTGATCGAATCCAGCTACGGCGGCAGCGGAACATCTGGTCCCCAGTGGTATTACTCCACAGCCACCAGCAAGAACCAGTATATCAGAAAAGACACAACTGCTCCGACAACTGAAACGGGCACAGTTAATAGCAACCGTCCCAATATCCAGCTTGATATGAGCAGCTATAGCGCTTTCGCTTCTGAATTTGCAGTTAACCCCACTTCAATAGACTTTGGACTGGTGGAGATGAACACCACCTCAACCTACACCAATGTAACAGTCAGCAACAACGGTGGCGGCATTCTGAATATCACAGGAGCTGAACTGGGTGGTGCAGATGCTGCCAGATTCATTCTCGACATGAACAGCAATCCCCTGCCCTGGGCAATCGGAGCCGGACAAAGCAAGATTGTAAGACTTGCTTTCAATCCTCAGACAGAAACTACTTACAACGCTTACCTCAGATTTACCGGCGATGCCAAGATAGATCATGATGTAGCTCTCACAGGCACCGGATATGACATCTCTCTGGATGTACCTTTTACCGAAACCTTCGCAAGCTACCCGCCCCTGAACTGGGCACGCTTCAGCGGTCTTATGGCAGATCCTTCCGTCCTGACATCCACTTCTTTGGGCTGGGGTTCCGATGGCTTTGCCAATATCGGCTCCAGCGGCTCAGCAAGAGTGAACATATATGGTACATCTGTCAAATACTGGCTGGTAACGCCTCCGATCAATATCACACCCGATATGCAGCTCAAATTTGATTTGGCTTTAACGGATTATGCAGACGTAACTGCCCCAACCGGAACCCAGGATGATGACAGATTTGCTGTGGTCATCTCCTATGACAACGGCGCTACCTGGAGCTCTGCCAATACACTCAGGCTCTGGGACAATGCCGGCTCACCTTTTGTTTACAACAACATCTCCCTCACCGGTGAGACCATAACAATTCAGCTTCCAGCTATCACCGGAACTGTCAAAATCGCTTTCTACGGTGAATCAACCGTAAACGGCAATGGCGACAACGATCTCTTTGTGGATAATGTGACTGTTGAGCCTATCCCCACCACTCCGATCTTTGCGATCACACCCGAAAGCAAAAACTGGGAACAAGTATCGATCAACACAACTGCTTCTCAGCTCTTTAGCATCACAAACAATGGCACCGGTTCTCTGGAACTGAGTGAGATCAGCCTTGTGGATAACGTTGATGCCTGCTTCAGCTTTGCAGCAGATCCCGTCCTTGCTCCTCTGGCCAATGGTGAGAATCTCAGCTTCACAATCAACTTCTCCCCCACAACTGAAGGTGCCAAAACAGCAACCCTGAGAGTGGTTGATACCCTGAGCAGGACCGAACACCTGATCCCGTTGAGCGGTATTGGTTTCGACAGCCAAATCAACGACTTCCCCTACCTGATGGATTTCGAAGCCCAGAGCACCATACCAGTGGGTTGGACAAAAATCGTGCAAACCGGTAATGACATTACTATCAATGACGGCACCAGCTATAACCATAGCCCGGAAGGAAGCAAATCCCTGAGGTTCAGCTCCTTCAGCAACAGCTATGATTACAATCAGTATCTCTTCACTGCACCGATTGAAGTGACTGCTCCCTACACCCACCTCTCCTTCTGGCACAAGATGTACACCTCCAGTGTCGAGACTTTGGAATGGGGCATTGCCACCACCACAAATCCGGATCATTACACTTGGACTGCTGTAGATCTGGATTGGAACAGCTTCCAGGAAAGCACTGTGGATCTGAGTGCCTATGTGGGACAGACAATCTACCTGGGCTTCCATTACTATGGTGACTATGCCTATTACGTCTATCTGGATGATATCAGCATCACTCAGCACTTTGACTATGCTGAAGGCGTCGAAGTCCCCATCACTATAGGTAGCGTAAACGTTACCGGTGGAAACGCCAACGACGTTCCCGCAGCCACAGTTCCTGCCATACCCAATGGCAGCTTCACACCTGAATACAGCACTGTGATGCAGCTTCTGGGAGCCGGTCCTTGGACAGTTTCCTTCACCACTCCTCAACCCTGGGGTGCCTGGTACAGCTATACCAGCTCAGCCTGGATGGTGGTGGAAAACCTCGGTGGAACCATCACTTTCGTGATTCCCGCCGGTGGTAAAGAGATCCCGGAAGTTCCCATGGTCTTTGGTCCCGTGGATCCCACCCTGCCAGTGGAACTGAGTTCTTTCAGCGCCATTCTGACTGCTGAACACTTTGTGAAACTGAATTGGGTATCCGAATCCGAGACCAATATGCTGGGATACCGCGTTTATCGCTCTGAGACTTCAGACTACGCTACAGCAATCCTGATCACTCCTGTGATGATGGCAGCCACAAACAGCTCCACTCAGCAGACTTATAGCCTCACAGACAGTGAAGTTGCCTTAAACAGCACCTATTACTACTGGCTGGAAGCCGTCGATATGAGCCACAGCGTGCTCTATGGCCCCAATACGGTACTGGTTACCGGTGAGAGTACTCCCACCGTTCCCACAATCACCACTCTGGGCAATGCTTACCCCAATCCTTTCCGCACACAGACTTCAATTGCTCTGTCTGTGAAGGAAAACGAAACAGCTACCGTCACCATCTACAACATCCTGGGACAGGTCGTGAAGACCTATCGCAAGAGCCAGGGAAGCCACAGCATCAATTGGGATGGCAGAGATGCCCGCGGCAATGCCTGTGGAAGCGGAATATACTTCTACAAGCTCAGCAGCCCCAGCATGAACCAAACCAAGAAGATGATCATAGTAAAGTAATAGCCCTCTTCTACATACGAAAAAGCCCCGGTCTCCCGGGGCTTTTTCCATATCTTCATTTTGGTGCTGGACTTGTCAATTCCATAAAGCGACAAGATATCGCTTCCACTCTGTTCTCTTCACTGTTCACTGCTCACTGAAAGGCGAAGCCATAACTTACTATAGGATAAGCCTTTCCTTAGCTTTCGCTAAGGGATCGCTAAGGAATCGTTAAAGCTACGTTAAGCAATCGCGTTAGGGAGCAATTAGAGACCGGTCAAATCAGCAGCAATCTCTAGAGTAGTCTGACCCTGCAATCAGCGATTGAAGAAGTATTGCAGACCAAGGTTGAATTGCAGGTTGCTTCCCTCGTTGGGACCACTGCCATCACCGCCAAAATCGCCAATCCCCAGCTCATAAATAGCACCCAGCTCGAGATAGACCTTGTGTCCCAGAGGGGCCAGATAGCCCAGCTTGGGTGCCACGTACATAGCGGTCACATTCATTGTGCCCATCAGGCTCTCAAGGTTCACAGAGTCATATTGGAATTCTGCACCGATATAGGCGTTGTTCCAGAAATACCTGGCACCCAGGCCCAAGCCCAGAGCAGAATCTGTGTCCCCATCGTAGGATTGGGATTCATAGATGAAAATCAGATCTCCGCAAACATCATCCGTGAGAAAATAGCCAATTTGCGGACGCAAAGACAGGGTTGTCTCAGTTTCATCGTCCGAGTCTGCCTTGCTCATACTAAGTGAGGCTGTTCCGCCTAAGTTCATGGTTCCCATGTTAAAGGCAAAAACCTGTCCCAGACAGAAGATCAGCGCAAAGAGTACAAGAGCTTTCTTCATGATAAACCTCCATAAATTTCTTTATGAATCTATCTTTGCGGGATATCAAAGGGTCGTCAAGCTTTATTTTATGCGGGCTTTGATTGCCAGATAGTGATACTTATCGTTCCCCGTTCCAAAGAGCCTGTCCAGAGCCTGCCAGCACCCATAGGGAAGCCTTTGGGTCAGCTCATTGAGGCGCAGGGCTGTCATCAGCTTGTGAGCAAAAAGCCGGGTCTGCAGAATGCGGTAACCGCTAGATCTCAGGAGCCTTCTCAAGCCGGGGGCATCAAAGCTGTGCAGGTGGGCATTGTGGGGTGTTTTCCTGTTGCAGTGGATGCAGAGGGAGGATTTGATGAATTCTTTGTATGGCACTGTGAGCAACAGGATTCCCCCAAGTTTAAGTTTGCTTCTGATGCTGGATAGCGCCAGAGCAGGATCAGGAATATGCTCCAGGACTTCCAGAGCCACGATCAGATCATAGTCCTGGGGCTCTCCGGGAATGTCACAGGCGTCGCCCAGGAGGGTATCTATCTGAGGATCGAGCTCCCGGATGCGTTTCAGGTTCTTCGCGCTCAGATCCAGTGCTGTCACTTTGGCTCCCCGGGCAGAAGCTTCCAGGCTGAACCAGCCTCTGCCGCTGCCCACGTCCAGGATCTTCATGCCTGGCTTTATCTTGCAGTAATCTATGATATATCTGTTACGACGTCCTTCACCGGGGCTGAGCTGATCTGCCCCAAAGTAGTCGAAGACGATTGCGTCTTGCCGATAGTGTTCTTTGTAATCCATTTCTTCCTCAAATCCAGAGCATTGGAGCTGGCAGAAATCTGTCAAGCTTCATGTCGACCCAGAAGCTAGAAGTCTGTGCCCAGGATCACACCAGGTGCTATCTCTCCATCTCTGTTGCAGGACAATCTGAGGCCCAGATCGAGAGTGAGCTGAGAGAAGAGGGTAAACTCTCCCACCAGTTCCACTCCACCTGATAAGCGTGTTTCATCCATATCACCGTCCCAGGGCAGAGAGGCATCGGCAAAGACACCGCCATAAACATCATTCATGTAAGCCAGAGGAGTCCAGATGGCCTTTCTCACTTCAGCCAGCCGGGTATAGATGCTGTTTCTGAAGATCAGCCCGCTGCTTTGCTGCCAGTCGTCATCATAGCCCCGAATCGGAGAAAAGACTTCGTCGGGATCCGCATCAGGATCATAGGCCAAATGAAGCTGACTGCGAAGCTCTGTAGCCTTTGCCAGCCTTTGGCGCAAGTTCAGCCTGCCCTGCCAGCCCAAGCGGTCTCTATCTGTGGAGAGGAGATCGTCGTTTTCTATATAGAGAGCGTTGTTTGTGCCCAGGTATCCACCGGGCCATCTGAAGCTCAAGCCCAGATAGGGATTGAGTTCCTGACGTTCAAAGCCCTCTGTCCCGGCATAGCGGAGACCCACCCATACATTATTCAGACCATAGTTTCTTCTCTCCAGAAGATAGAGATACTGATCCAGACTCAGGCTGCCGCCGTCGTGGCTGGAGTAAGAAATATTCTGTCTGAGAGGATGGAAAAAGTTGTTTTCCAAGCCCACAACTGCTCCCCAAGCCTGGCGGTCAAAATCATATTCCAGGCTGGCGTTCCAAAGCGGGAAATCCCCCAAAAGGTCTCCACCCATCATCATTAAGCCCAGGCTGAGGCTGTCGGTAGTGCCCATTACATAGGGAATTCTCACCATTCGGGGCACCAGCATGTGAGAGATATTGCCCAGGTAAGAACCTCTTTTCACTGGGTAACGCTTCAGGATAACTGGATTACCGTCTTCATAGGTCAGTTCAGGAGGATATTCTCCTCTGGGAGTCTGAGGCAGATCAAAGGGAATCAAGCTCATCTCTCCCCGGTAGATATCTTCTCCCCGAGCGTTCATCGATATCGTGTAGAAATGCTCTTCGTCACTCATCAGGCTATTGCGCATTCCGCTGTTTTCTCCCAGCTTATAGACGTCTCCGGTTCTCAGCCGGTAGGCAAAAGAGCGCTGCATGTCCTCATAGGGTGCGTCAAAGATCAGCCAGCCGTTGTCCACCCGCACCAGGGTCTCCTGGTATTCTGTATTAACCAGCGGGAAGAAGCTGTGTTCATCAGGATCTATCAGATAGATGCTGGTGTTTCTCCAGGGTTCTTTAGCTGTCACATAAATGCTGCCTTCATAGTCGTAGATATTGGCGATCAATCTGTCTGTCACCCAGGGCTGAGAGAGCATCTCTCCATCCAGAGAGTATTGAGTAATGCTGCTGTAGCGGTAGTGATCGTCGTCTTCTGCCACCATAAGGACGTCGTCTTCCAACACTCTGAAGCTGCGGATATTTCCACTCAGCAATCTTCTGCTGTCCCCTGAATCAAGATCCTTCACCCAGAGCTCGGTCACAGAGCCGGTTCCATCGCTTTCATTGTTATCAAAGCCGCGTTTATTCTCGGAGCGGCTGTAGTATAGCTTTGATTCTTTGATCTGGAAACCGGCGGGGAAGTCGGTTGCTTGCCTCAGGATCACTTCCTGCCGGGCGGCTCCCTCTGGCTCACTCATTCTGATGATGCTGTTGTAGTTGAAGCCGGAGAGAGGGCCGGTTGATGCGCTGGAACTATGTGTGTAGTAGAGATCTCCATCCTGAGCCTGCAGATGATCGTAGTTCCAGCCGGTGCTGGTGAGTTTATCCTGGGGCAGAGAGATATCCCTATTGGCCTCAAGGTTTTGCCAGTCTGTCCACAAGCTATCCAGGCTTCTGTTATAGACCTTTTGAAAATAGCTGCTGATCGAAAGAGCCGGGATGATTGCACTCAGATAGCTCTCGGGACTCTTGCCCTGAAGTGCGAAGAACTCGGAGAATTTCTCCTGTCCATAGGTCTCGGCCAGATAGCTCAGGAAGCTGCCTCCAAAGACGTAGTAGTGTGCCTGAGGAGTGTCCTCACTATAGACTGTGGCCTTGGCGGGAGAAGGAAGCTTCCCTTCTTTGGCCAGAGCTGTGATGATCGTGTTGTAATAGCCGCCCCGCATTCTTCCTGCGTAGGGACTGAGGTTGGATTCTCCATAGACTGTGATGCCTTCGGTAATCCACATTGGTTGAGTGAGGCTGGGATACAGCACGTTGCCAAAGACTTTCTGTAAAAATCCGGGCAAACCCGAAGCTGTGGTGATCTGATTGTGGTGAATGTACTCATGCACTCCCACCAGTTTCCACCAGCTTTCACCGTTTGAGAGAGAACCTCCGGTGGGCGGATAGGCAAAGAGAGCAATCTTACGGTTCAGTAAGTTCACATAGCCGTTTACTTCGTTTCCCATGTCTTCCAGCACGATAGAGGCAAGCCCGCCCGTATTACCGGTGAGTTCTTCCACATAGGGGCGATAGTATTCCATAGTCTGAAGAACTTCCAGAGCTTCCTCTTCCCAGCCGTTTTGGTAATAGACCTGGAAATTGGGAGTGGCTACCGAGCGATAGTTTGCCCAAGCCGTCAACGCTAAGGGCAGCAAAACCAAGAGTGGCAACAGTAAGAACCGTAGTTTCATTTGTTTCTCCGTAAATAAAGCATGGTGTTTTGTCCCAAATTGATTACTCATAGCTAGCCGTCAAGTGTAAGATTCACTTCCAAGCAGGGTCTGTGTTGATTTTATTTTACTTGACGGAAACGTATATACCTCAAATCCTCTGTCTATAGTGATTTTCGTGAAATCTTATGAAGAAGGAGTATGCCATGCTAAAGTTGAAGAAGCTCTTGTGCCTGATTCTTTTCTCTTTGCTTATCTTTGGTTTATCTGCCCAAAGCGGAGAACTGAACACTGCCCTCATCAACACTGCTGTATCGCATCTGGATAACATCATGAGCGGTTGCTTGGAGAAGCTGGAGCTCATTGCACAGAGTCCGGAAGCAAAAGCAGGAGACTGGCAGGGGATAAAGGCCTATCTGGGGATGGCAGCAGAAGAGCTTCCCGGGGTATATTTCTACGTCCTTCCGGATGGCAACTACTACAGCCTGGAAAAGGACTTTACCAATCTCAACCTCAGCAACCGTGGTTACTTCGAATCCCTGTTCTCAGGAAACAAGGTCCTGGGCTACGATATCTACAGCCGTTCTTCCGGAAAGCAATCTGCCCTGATGGCAGCTCCAATTTTCGTGGATGGCAGGGTCGCAGGAGCTCTTGGTGCCTCTGTGTTTCTGGATGAGCTTCGCACCCGCCTCAATGGCGAGATGGATCTACCGGAGACCTATACCTGGTTTGTCTTGAACCAGAATGGCCTAACCATGCTGGATAGGGAACTGGAGTACATCTTTCTGAATCCTCTGGAATTGGGTTCTGAATCCATGAAAACTGCGCTCGGATATGCCATGCTCAGCTCCGAAGTGGGAGAGATGACCTACGAGATGGGCTCCAACCAGCGCCGCACTCTATATAAGAAGCTTCCCAACCTCAATTGGTGGTTCTTCATCGCGTCCAAGGAGCGAATCAACAGCCAGGCACAGGAAAGGCTGAACCTCTCTCTGGAGACCATTGTTCCAGCCTTGCAAAACAGCTTGGACAGGATTGACAGCCTCACCCGCAGCGCTGTGGAACTCAAACGCCAAGCTTCCATCACCGAATCCGGCACCCGCGAACTTCTGCAAGAGATACTGAGTAGCTCAAGCCAGATAGTGCAGGCTGCCTATGTAAACCCCGAAGGCCTTATGCAATACATCGAACCCAGCGATTATCGTAATTTCGAAGGCACCGACATCAGCTCTCAGGAACACGTTATGCAATTGCGCCAGACCAAACAAGCCGTTCTCAGTAAAGCTTTTATGACTGTTGAAGGCTT
>JAEZUG010000023.1 GCA_023421135.1 Candidatus Cloacimonadota bacterium
GAATAGACCTGAACCATGTTGATATATGACCCCTGGCGGATATTCAACCGAACCTGCAGCCGGTAATCAGCCATAGTCGGACGTTCCACAGTCTCCAAACCCAGCTCCAATAGCCTACCCTGCAAACCTTGAGCATACTGCCTGTCATCAGGACTGCCGGAGTCAAACTCCAGATAGAGCTTGGGACGGCTGACTTCCAGGATGTATCTGGCACTATTGAACTCCAGTTGAGAAATCAACTGCGCCACGGAGGGGCTAGTAACCCGACTGAGCAGGTACTGCTTATCCACTGTAAAAACAATCTCTTGCCTGCTCTCCAGACTGGTGATTCTGCTCAGGTGGAGCTCTGCATCTCCGGAGCTATTGGTAAAGCTATCACCACTAAAGACTCCACCACCTCTGCCAAAGCTGATACTAACCGGGAAATTGTAGCAGGGATACTGCTCTCCGCTAGCTTTTTGGTAGAGAAGCTTGGCTCTTTTGCTCAGATCCATAGCTTGCAGGGCAGTAGCCCGTCCCAAAGATTCCGGCCAGCTTGGCACCAGCTTGGCCGGAAGCTCTCTCAAGCGGGATAGAGCTGAGGTATAAAGATTCTGTGGCCTTCCCTGCAAGGTAGTGCGCAAATCCAGATCCGCAAAGGGTTCCAGAAGCTCAATAGCATTCAGCAGGCTGCTTATCCCGGAGGCAATATCTGTGCCGCTGAGGTCAAAACTCTCCACTCCCTGCAGAGCCTGCTGGAGGGCAATAGCCTTGCGCGCTTCTCTTTGTTGACGGTAGTGTAGCTTACTGAGACGATAATGAGCATAATAATACTTCCGGTCTTCGTGGAAGCGGAAGAGCTCGACATCCTCCAAAATAGCATTGGTGCTACTCTGGATAGAGCCAATAAGAGCGGTAAAGACATAGCCGGCATTCTCCTGTTCCCGGGTCTCCAGCTCGGAACGAACGTTCACATTGATCTGAGTGGATATCTCCCGCAGAGCATTTGCCCTGGCCTGTTCTCGATAGTCCGGAATTTGCTTGGGTATAGCCACCACGCTGCTATAATAAGCTCCGTCTGCGGTTTGTGAAGTCACCCAGTCCGGAGCCTTGTTGATCGCACAAGCGCTCAGGAGAAAAAGCGGAAGCAGCAGGCAGAGTAGCTTTCTCAAGCGGGGTACCTTTATCTGATATAGGATTTAAACTCGTTGATGATGTTCTGGCTCAGGCGGGAAAGCGCACCGTTGATCAGCTCTATCTCAGCCGGAGGATTGGGCTCGGACTTGCGAATAAGAGTCGCCGTGGCGGAGGAGAGAGCGCGGTCATCGCCGGATTCTTTTCTGGCCCAGGTATCAGACCAGGGAGATTCCGCTGTGTAGGTGCCCTGGCGCTTGATTCTGCCTGTGGCTACATCAATAATATTGTAGGTGCCGGTGATCTGAGCACTGGCAGTCTTGGTGTAGCGAGTAAAGTTGCAGGTAACATCGCTGTAAAGGTCTCTGGTTTGGGTGTTGCCATTGTCATCCACATACTCTTCCCGTCCGGTAACCACCCGCTTGGTTTCAGAATCATTATCACGGGTGATTCTGGGCTGAATGTAGGCTATCTGCGTGAGCTTCCCGGTGAGGATCTCATGCGCTCCGACCAATACACCGATCTCGCTGGCGGTATTTTCATCCACCAATCCGGAAGCCGAGAGCTGTTGCTCCAAAAGCACGGGATTAAGCTGATCCCGGGTGATAATCTCCACAAACTCCGTGGCGGTGGGATCGTTTAAGACATTGCTGATAATCTGATCGATCAGGATGGAAGCAAGATCTCCATAGCGGCTACGGCTGCCTGTGAGATCTTCAAAGGGAACAACGGCTATCCGCTTGATGGCATTGCGCCTGGCTTCTTCAAAACGACTCACGGCATCCTTGTAATTGGGCATAAAGCTAAGAGCAGCACGAAACTCCAGAGCTGCTTGTTTCTGTTGATCCAATCCACTTCCACTGCGGGAAAGATGCAAGCCCTGTTGATAATGATGCTCGGCAGCATTGGTCTTGGCATCCAGTAGTAAGGCAGAATAATCCCGGTAGTCAAACATCAGAGCCAAACCGGTGTCCGGATTGATCAGACGGGGAAGGCGGCGAACTCTATCCTGGATACTTTGCAGAGCCAGATACTGTTCCACCACAGCTGGCCAGCGGTCGGGGGCTTGAGTGGCATGAATGCTTTGAATCTCCTCTTCCTTGTCCCGGATGATGGCTGGGTAGACCTGAAGCAGCAGATTCTGTGATTTGGCATAAGCGGGTTTCAACTGCAGCGAGCGGATATTGGCATCAAAGGCTGCATCATAATTACCACGATTATAATTACGTTGTGCGTCTTTGAACAACGTGACATTCTGTGCACAGCCAAACATAACTGCCAACACTATTAGAATTACAACAAACTGTCCGAATCTTTTACCGGCTCTGAGCATAAGCTCCTCCCTGATCTTGTCTATTTTTTACTAATAATACTTCCAGGCTGGGGATTTACTGCCTCCCTTTCATGAGAGCCAGCTTTGCTAATGATAGTTCCTCAGTAGATCACCAAAGCTCTTTGAGACTGCTTGCTTGTCAAGCTAAATCGGCTTGGCAAGCTCACGGGATACCTGAGTTTCTTCCCCGGTAGCGATGATTCCGACACTCTGTATTGTATCAGCTTGATTTTCGCGAGCATCAAGCACCTGATCTAGTGAGTTGAGAAACACTCCCCTCATCTCTATATAGGTGACAGATTCCTCGTTTGGTTGACACTTTTCTGTGGAATCTTTTCCATAGATTGATATACTCTTGCTGGACTGTGGTTAAGGAACCCCCTTTTTTCTAGACTCCCCCGTCCAGGGCTTGGAATTGAGTATAAACAGAACTCACGGTCATCTAATCAGCGTCACCTTCTTGTTGATAATACTCCTGCCATCCACAACCAGATTCAGGAAGTATATTCCATTGGAGCAGCGCTGGTTCCCGCTGTCTCTGCCATCCCAGGAGAGCACTTGCTGGCGCGTTCCGGGATCAAGCTCCAGGCTTCTCACAATCTGTCCTCTGAGGTTGTAGATCACGATCCGGGCAGCGTTGATAGCCTCTGCTCCACTCTCTCCCCTTGCTGGGATATCTGCCCTGATATTGGTAAAGACACTGAAGGGATTAGGATAGGCAGTCATGCTGACTGCAGGAATATCCGGAGCTATAGGATCGTCATTAGCCACAGGTGGAGATCCATACTCAAAACAGCCCATGTCTATACGGCCTTCCCAGACCCGCCAGTTACCCGCCAGATCATAAGGCAAAAGATTAAATCCGGTAGTGTCCACAGTGCCTGCGTTTATGCAGGGAGACGCAGCAGAAAGGCTGTAATAAAACGGATTATTTATATCATCCCCGCCAAGAAAGAAGGGATTACCCGTGATATTGGTATCCGAGTAATTGATTGTGCTACCAGGCCCTTGCCAGATATCGCTATAACCATTTCTGATCAGGTTGTTGTTGAGAGTTAACGTAGTAGGAATACCTGTCCCATCCATGGGATTGATGGCAATTTCCACAGAACGATCATTATAGAAAATGCTATTGGAGATTGTTACGTTACCATTAACCATCAATGCCTCACCGTTGCCAGTATGTCCGGCAAACGTGCAGTTGATGATGTTTATCATAGGAAAATCTTCACCATGAAAAATAACTCCTCGTTGATTGCAAGTAATATTTGAGAACAAGCAATTGCTGATAGTATATTGTTGTTGAACAGGTGGGTTGTACATACCACCGAAGCTAAGGGCTTGAGAATAATCATCTGCCATTGATAGGTTGGCAAAAATCGAGTTTTCCAGTAGAAAATTCTCACCCAAAACAATCCATACGAGCGGATCTCCCCATACTTCATTACTGGTAAATGTGTTTACCGCATTTCTAAATATTGAGTTCCGTATTACCCCCGTAATATGGCCATCGATATACATGAAACCCATGCTGTCGGTAGTGAAGTCCTCAA
>JAEZUG010000036.1 GCA_023421135.1 Candidatus Cloacimonadota bacterium
CGCTAAGAAGAGCTTTGACTCTCGCCTTACGGCTGCTGCCATCTTCTTCGCTTACATTCGAACGGACAATTAAATGTGCTGGATTCTCACCAGCTTCCCAAACAACGCTTCGTGGCGCACCGGATTAAACAGATTGAGCGGATTTACGCAGATTCTTCACCAATGGACACTGTAGATATAATGGATAAAACAGATGCGGTGAACCAAGTCCTCCGAATCCTGAAATCCTCGTGAATAGAACCTTTTGTCTCCCCGCTTCACACTTACGGTCTAATCCCTAGTCCCTAGTCCCTAATTCCTTGGCGAAGCCATAACTTAATACTGGATAAGCCTTTCCTTAGCTGAGGTTAAGGATAGGTTAAAGATAGGTTAAGGAAGCGTTAAAGAATCGAAGGAAAGAGGAACAGCGCAAGAGCGGAGCCCTTCCTGATTGGAATAATGGAGAACTAGCATGGCTCTCAATATCTGCTTGACATCTACGGAGCTTGATTATTCATGAATACCAAGGAGAATGTAGATGAAAGCTTGTTCTTTTATACTGGTATTATTGCTTGCTTGCTCCTGGTTTTCGCTGGCGTGGGCTCAGCCTTTGGCAGAGGCTGTTATTCATCCTTGGAAAGTGGAGTTTGAGCTTGGCACGGGATCTTACAATCCCATCGATAAGGAGAGTGGGGAGGTCTGGGAATCCGGAACAGCCTCTAATCTTGGGCTAACATATATCCGCTCGATTTCTCCCAAGTTTGAGCTACGCACGGGACTTAGTGAGCAGTTTACCTACGGTTACGAAAAGATCTACCATGCCTATCCTTACATGATGGATCTGCAGGTTCGTATGCGCACGCAAAGCACTCGTCTCCTGGCGGGGCTGGACTATAAGTTTCGCCAAAACCAGGCTGGAACAGCTTCCTTCTATGTGGGTGGAAGCTTCTATTCTGATCTGATACATAACGCAACTGCCAAGATAAGAAAGAACTATATCTCTGGTGCTGTAACGGATGACTTTGACATCAAGGATTCTTTCTCCGGGTTGTTGCCCGGCTTCCAGCTTCAATTGGGTATGCAGACCAATATCGGCAAGGCTGAGATACGCTATTGGCAAGATCTCAATACTTTCACCCTGCCCAACGTTCCCCGGGGGAACCAGCAGCGTAGCAGTATTGGAATCAATTTATCAGTCTATCTACGCAAAGGTGCGCCAGAACAATAGAATAGACCGTTGAATTGATACCGGTATGCACAAGTCCGACATTCCTGCCTTCCCACCCCACCAAACCGCAAGCGGTTTGGCGAGGACCCCGGTCGCAGGAATGACGATGGCAGAACAGGATGCATCGTTACGCTCTTCGCCTGCTTGGTGATCCTCACCAAAGACAGAACCGAGCCTACTACACCACCGGAATTAGTCTGAATACTGCGGTTTTCTCCAAGCCACCAGATGTATCTTCTGACCATCATGACGGGTAAAAACTTCGTTTATACTATAAGAATAAATATTGGGAGAGTAGTATCCATCCCAGAGCATAACAGATTGTGCCGTTGATAGATCCATGCGCATCAAGTCTGCCATGCCTAACTTGTATCTGGAATAGATCAGATCGCTTGTATTTTCCACAAAAGCAAAGCTAAAGCAACCGGGAATGCTCTGGGTGGCAATGTTCTGCCGGTCGTAGATCCAAAGAGGGCTGGAATACCTTTCCCAATAAGGAAAGCCTATCCAGGCGGGTATCTCTCTGGGTGGCATGGAACTGTGCATTGCCAGATAACGGTGTTGCTGGCTGGTGCGGAACAGCAGTAGAGCATCACTCTCCCCTGAATAAAGCTGGCTCATGATCAGAGTGGAATCCTGCTCTGCACCACTCAGTTTGCATAATGACACCAGATAATCATAAGGTGCCCGGTAGGAGGAAAAGTATAAGTATTCATCAGCATCGCTGTAATAAACCGCATATTGTGCCGTGATAGGTGCTGCAAGTTCTAGCCATTCCCCACTCTCCAAGTCGAGCCGGGTGATCCGCTGATCTTTGATGGCTGTCAGATACTTCCTGCAAGCCGAGAGCACCGGAGCAGAATAGTTGCCTCGGCTTTCCGGGCTGAGCCGGCTGAGATTCTGTCCTTCAAAACCCACTTTCCAGATAGCATTATCTGCTGCAAAATAAAGCACCCGTTCAGTTGTATCTATTGCCAGGTTTTTCCTATCAGTAATCGTTAAGGAAGTGGGGCTCAGGTCTTGGGTGGAACCGCTGCTTTTATCGTGGCGCACAAGCTTGGTTCCCAGATGAAAGACCAGATCATCAGCTATGTAATAAGCTCGTCCTAAAGAACCTACTCTAAGGGCTGTTATCGTACGAGGTAAATCCAGTTCCATTGCCGTTTATGCTGCAATATATCAGTGAAGGCGGGGCTTCTGGCTTGCAACCGGGAAGAGCCATTAGAACAGATATCACCAGAACCGCCAATTTCATTGTCTCATACATAAGGTCAAACCTCCCTGCAGGCTAATGTTAATAAACGTATTTAAGGCCAATGGAGAAGGATCTTTTAGTATCCCTCAGCCAATTGATTCCGCCTTTCTTATCCTTGTAGCGCTCGGAGTATTTGCTGATCACAAACCATCTGCGTTTGGCATCCAGACTCACTGTGAAATTGAAGCCCAGCTTGGCATTTGGTTCGGCTATTTTTCCGGGATTGAGGCTGGCAACATTTACCCTGCTGTAGGAGAAGGAAACGCTTTCCAGATGCTTGTAACGAGTGTCTATCCGGGTGGAAAACCAGAGGGACTTTCCTCGCTCGAGCTCGGAGCCGTACATGTATTGAAAGGCTAGTGAACTCTTGATCCGGTTTTTGATCAGGCTTTGCACTCTACCGTACCAGCCATAGGAGGCGGGATGCCGTTCCAACTGACCTTCAATGGTCACCAGTTGCGGCTCGCCTTCATCATCATACTCCAATATCGTGCGGTTCTCTTCATACAAGCCATCAAAATAGGCAGGGATGAAACCATCGTTATGCAGCCTGTATTCCAGATTCACTTTCAGCACCCGGAAATCTGCATAGACACCTGGAAGAATAAAGCCTGTGCCGTGACCATTGATATGGGAAAGCTCCGCATAAGTGCCAAAGGTGGCGTTGTGCCTTCTGGAAAAGGGGAAGTCTATATCGAAGCTATAGGCAGTGAGAGCGTCCTTCCTGCCGGGATCCAAGGCCTGATAGAGCGAATCCGGCAAGGTGTGACGCAGGTTGCTGAATTGATTGCGGTCTGTCACCACGGCAAAACCCAGGGTCGTGCCGTCAAAGATCTTGGAGCTGGAATCCGGCAGAGGATGAAAGGATGCTGCCAGCGAGAGCAGATTATTTTTGAAGAAATCCGAGCTGAATGCCTCAATGGAAGGTCGGAACGGCAAGGGTGGAGCTCCTCCGATCAAGAGTCCGTTGTTCCTCACGCTGGGATAAAAATTCATATTTGTATAGTTTTGCATTAAGAGGCCATTGCCGATTGTATAGGCTGTGATCCCGCCGTAGTGGAAGAAGAATGGATCTCCCTGTCTGCCGTAGCGGAAGTAGTAGATCTTGCCGGGGATGTCTTTGAGCTGATCCCAATCCTTTTCCTGCAGATGCAGATCTTCATCAAAGAGGAAATCCAGATCAAGTCCGAGTTGAAACTTCTTGATCTTAAATTCCTGGATCAGTCTCACCTGAGCATAGGTGATGGAATCCTCATCCACAAAGCCAAACATACTGGAGATGCCATATTTGGTGGAAGAGCGCACAGAGAAAGGCATGTCCTGAGCTGCCAAACTCAGGCAGATCAGAGCAAACAAGAAAACAAACAGCTTTTTGATCATATATCAATCTCCTTGATCGTTTTCACATAGAAGCTGCAGTGGGGAAGAGTGTCAAGTTCTTTATCCCCGCCCTCCGGTCAATTCTTGGGATATAAAGGGATTTCCGGGTCTGCGATCAGACCCGGGTAGCGGTTAGATATCTGCCGATAGCTGCACCGTAGATCCAGCCTTCATGGCCTCCGGGGGTGATGACTTTGTACCAGTGGGCAGTGTAACGAACTCCTCTCAGCACCACGGCTTCACTGCCTTCGGATACGTCTCCCATATCAGAATAGGCTTGCATCTTCTCTCCGGTTTGTGCGGTAGTGATTACCTTGCCCTGCAGGGAAGGAGTTTCACGCACCCGGACATCGTTGAACATCACAGTGTAGAACTGACCGGCAGGTAGCTCCGGCACCAAAGGCGTGATCACGCCCATGCCTGCTTCTTCAGGTGACATGCTTGGAGTTGAATCTTTCACTGCGGCGGTTTGCCCCTGCGGAGCTTCCAGCACCAGCTTCTTGGGTTCCTTGTTGCAAGCTGCTAATGCCAGCAGCAACACGCACACTATGACCAGGCTCAATACGGTACTTTTTCTCATGCTCTTCATTCCTTATCTTCGGTGTATTTCCAAATAAATGGGCACGAGGCAAAAAGCCTTCCGGGCAGCTCTTTTGTCAATGAACTTTTTGCAGCGTTATTGCCTGCTTGACACACCAGCACTATAAAGAAAACTGGCTCAAGCAATTTAGTTACTGAGGTAAACATGGAAGAAAATAAAGTTATCTATCAGATGAGCGGCGTGGGCAAGGTCGTGGACGGCAAGCGTCAGATCCTCAAAGACATCTATTTGGGCTATTACTACGGAGCCAAGATTGGTGTCGTGGGCTTGAACGGCTCCGGCAAGAGCACTCTGCTCAAGATCATGGCCGGGCTGGACAAGGACTTCCTGGGTGAAGTTGCCATGAGCAAAGGTTACACAATAGGCTATCTGGAGCAGGATCCGCAGCTTGATCCCTCTAAGACAGTGCTGGAAATCGTTCAGGAAGCGGTTGCTTCCACTATGCAGCTTCTGCAGCGCTTTGAAGAGATCAATCTTCGCTTTGCCGAGACCATGAGCGATGATGAGATGGATAAACTTTTGGAAGAACAGGGCAAGGTGCAGGATGCCCTGGATGCCTCCAATGCCTGGGATCTGGATAGCCGTCTGGAACTGGCGATGGACGCTCTGCGCTGTCCTCCCTCCGATCTGCCCGTGGGGGTGATCTCCGGAGGAGAGAAGCGCCGGGTGGCTCTTTGCCGTTTGCTGCTGCAAGAGCCGGACATCCTGCTTCTGGACGAGCCTACCAACCACCTGGATGCTGAGACCATTCTCTGGCTGGAACGGCACTTGCAGAACTATAAAGGCACCGTGATCGCCATCACTCACGATCGCTATTTTCTGGATAACGTAGCGGGCTGGATTCTGGAGCTGGATAGGGGAGAGGGAATCCCGCACAAAGGTAATTACAGCAGTTGGTTGGAACAGAAACAAGCTCGTCTGGCCAACGAATCCAAAGGCGAAAGCAAGCGCCAGAAAGCCATAGCGGAAGAACTTGATTGGATCCGCAGCAGTCCCAAGGCACGGCAAGCCAAGAGCAAGGCTCGCATCCGGGAATTTGACAAGCTTTCCAGCCAGGAATACAAGCGGGAGAACTCTACAGACAGCATCACTATCTTCCCCGGTCCCAAGCTGGGCACAAACGTGATCAAAGTGGAGAATCTTTCCAAAAGCTATCCCGACAAGCTGCTCTATGATGAGCTCAGCTTCACTCTTCCGGCCGGTGGAATCATTGGGATAATCGGACCCAACGGTGCCGGCAAGACCACGCTCTTTGACCTCATCGTGGGTAAGAGCGAGCCCGATAACGGCAAGATCACGCTGGGCGAAACCGTGAAGCTTTCCTATGTGGATCAGGTGCGGATGATGGATAGCTCGCAGACTCTACTTGAACTGATCGGGCAGGGACGGGACGTGCTCAAGATCGGCGATCGTGAGATGAATGTGCGCGAGTACTTAAGCAAGTTCAATTTCTCCAGTAAGGAGCATCTCAAACCCGTCAATATCCTCAGCGGTGGTGAAAAGAACCGCGCCTATCTGGCTCTGACTCTGCAAGCCGGTGGGAACGTTCTTCTGCTGGACGAGCCCACCAACGATCTGGACGTCTATACCATCCATGCTCTGGAAGAAGCTCTGCTGGATTTTGCCGGTTCCGTGGTGGTGATCAGCCACGATCGCTATTTCCTGGATAGGCTCTGCACCCACATTCTGGCCTTTGAAGGCGAAAGCCAGGTGAAGTGGTGGGAAGGTAATTTCAGCGATTACGAGGAGAACAAGCTTGCCCGTCTGGGCGAAAAAGCCCTGATTCCCAAGCGGATCAGCTATCGCAAGCTTACCCGCTGAGAACTCTGATACAGATATAAGCGAACGAACTATCAGGGTCCCATTTTACAGATCAATAAATCTGCGTTTTGATCTGGGTGACTCTGCGTGATATACCTTAGAAGCCCCTGTACCTTCTCCAAATGCTGTAATTATGCCAGACCACCCAGGCAAAGAGCAGGCTTGCCACCAGCAGCACGATATTGATCGTAAGTGGATCATAGGCAGCATAGTAGCCCACACAGCCTGCAAGGATCAGCATCAATACAGCCTTGAAGACCAGTATCCCTCTCAGTAGCCCCAGCTTACGGAAGATGAAGCGGGCAATGGGATTACGCTCCCGGTAGAAACAACTGGGGAAGAGCACCAGATAGGTACTGTGGGCATCCAGGACATTCAGGATCAGAAAGATCAAGCCCAGGATCAGGGTCAGCACCCGGCTGTGCAGAGCGCTGTTGAGTAATGTTATTGGCATTTATTCTCCGGTTTTCAATTCTTATACGAGACTACGCACCAACGTCATTCCTGCGCAGGCAGGAATCCACGGTAGCTTCTTCGCTAATCTCTACCAACTACACAAACATGTCATTCCTGCCTTCGTAGGAATGACATTCGTAAAGACTGGGGTACATGCTATGGATTCCTGCCTTCGCAGGAATGACGAAGCGTATGGTCTCGCGTTAATTTGAATGTATTCCTGCCTTCCCACCCCACCAAATCGCAAGCGGTTAGGCGAGGACCCCGGTCGCAGGAATGACGGCTTACAACTCTGGGAAATCATATCCCCAAGTCACTTGATTCCACCCTCCATTTTCCTGCAAGCAAAAAAGAGAAGCCCCGGCCTAGACCAGGGCTTTCACACTTATGGGAGAGACACTTAGGCAAACATGGCTGCGATATCGTCCTCAGCTTCAGTAGTGCACTGCAGGCCGAAGGTATCGATGATGACCTTTGCCACATTGGGTGAAAGGAAACCGGGCAGGGTCGGTCCGATCTTGATATTCTTGAATCCCAGAGACAGCAAGGCAAGCAGCACTGCCACAGCCTTCTGCTCGTACCAGCCGATGGCAAAGGAGAGCGGAAGCTTGTTGACGTCATCCAGTCCAAAGGCTTCTTTGAGCTTGAGTGCAATGATTGCCAGAGAATAGGAATCGTTGCACTGTCCGGCATCGAGCACACGCGGAATGCCACCGATATCGCCCAGAGGCAGCTTGATATAGCGATACTTGGCGCAACCGGCGGTGAGGATGATGGTATCCTTGGGTAGCTTCTCGGCAATCTCGGTGAAGATCTTGCGGCTGGGCATACGTCCATCGCAACCACCCATCACGACAAAGCGCTTGATGGCTCCGCTCTTCACAGCATCCACGACCTTATCGGCCAGGGACAGCACTGTGTGGTGAGCAAATCCACCGGTGATGGTGCCAGTCTCAATTTCCTTGGGAGGCGGACAGGTCTTGGCAAGCTCGATAATCTCGGAGAAGTCTTTCTTCCCGCCTTCTGTACGGAGCGGGATGTGCTTGGCACCGGGATATCCGGTCATTCCTGTGGTGAAGAAGCGGGGCAGATAGGTATTGTGATCCCTCAAGGGGACGATGCAATTGGTAGTCATCAGGATAGGACCGTGGAAATTCTCAAAGTCCTCTAGTTGATGCCACCAGGAGCTGCCATAGTTGCCCACGAAGTGCTCATATTTCTTGAAAGCGGGATAGTAGTGAGCGGGCAGCATTTCGCTGTGGGTATAGATATCGACTCCGCTATCCTTGGATTGCTCCAAGAGCTCTTCAAAATCTTTGAGATCGTGACCGCTGACGATGATGCCGGGACGGTTACGCACACCCAGGTTCACGGTGGTAGGCTCCGGATGTCCGTAGGTCTCTGTATTGGCTTTATCCAGCAGAGCCATCACTTTCACGGCGTGTTCGCCGGTCTTGAGCACCAGGCCCACCAGTTCTTCAGCAGAAAGATTGTCATTGATGGTGGCAGCCAGGCCTTCCATCATAAATTTGTTCACTTCATCATCTTTGTAGCCCAGCATGGCAGCGTGCTCGCCATAGGCAGCGATACCTTTCAGGCCATAGATGATGGTCTCACGCAGGGAGCGAACGTCTTCGTTTTCGGTGCTAAGCACGCCCACTGTCTGGCCGTATTCATAATACTGCTCGGGAGTGATATCAAAGGTCACAGCATCCGGGCAAGTGTCACAGGCACCGCCGAGGATCTCACAGAGCTCTTTCTTGCGGGCATTGCGGAGCTCGATGGCTTCACTGATCACGCCTTTGATCTGCTCTTCGTCCCAATTGGCATTGGTAATGGTGCGGAAGAGTCCACCCATCACGAAAAGAGCGTCAGAGGGATAGTAAACGCCTTTTTCGTTGAGCTTGACGGAGACGTGGGAGATTCCCTTCATGGTGTAGATCAAAAGATCCAAAAGATGGCACAAGGTGTCCTGTTTTCCACAGACACCACGCATGGTGCAACCTATGTTGCGGGCTGTTTCCTGGCATTGATAGCAAAACATACTCATGGTTTGTTTCTCCTTTTATTTTATGGTTTGGGCATTTTGATGACGAGGATCCGGAGCAGCCCGGAGCCGTTGTTGGTGATGGCATGGGGAATCTCTTTGGGGCTTTCGATCGTTGTGTTTACTGAGAACTCCTGAGTTTCTTCCCCGATTTGGATGGTGGCAATACCTTCCACCACGAAGAATGCGACGTTTACAGGTGTCTTATGAGCCGGCAGATGGGCACCGGGCTCAAAAGCGATGTGGACGATTTCTCCTTCCGGAGCACTGTAAATCTTGGTGCCGGTCATACCGTTCTTATTCAGGACGGGGGCGATTTCGGAAATACTTCTGCTAATCATGGTTACTCTCCTGGATCAGACTATTTTGCCATCAATAGAGATGACGTTTACTTTCACAAAGTGCATCTTGCCGGCTTGTTCCAAAGCACGTTGCACGATAATTTCTGTGCCACCGCAGCAGGGAACTTCCATGCGAACGATGGTGACGCTTTTGATAGTGTGGGTCTTAAATATCTCTGCCAGCTTCTCGATATAGCGCTCCAAGTCCTTATCCAGCTTGGGACAGAAGGTAATGACCTTCTTACCGGAGAGGAATCTGCGGTGAAAATCACCATAGGCATAGGGAACGCAATCGGCGGAGATCAGCAGATCTGCATTATCAAAGTATTGAGCGCTGGGATTGATCAGATGCAATTGCACCGGCCACTGGCTCAGCTCGGATTCCACTGCCTCTGTGGAGGCCTGAGGCTTGCGCTCCAGGCTCTTGCTTTGTTCGCTGGGACAATTGCAGGCAGGGGATATCTCCATGATCTCAAAGTTTTTGCTATTCAATCCCGCTTCGTCCAGGGCTTCCAAGGCTTGCTTGTAAAACCCCGTCTCCCCGTGACTTTTGAGGTGGTGCAGATGGGCTTTGATGGTGTTTTCTCCCTGAGGGATGATGTTCTGGTGCATCACCAGCTTCTCTTCGTAGGGCTCAGCCTCACGCTCTTCCACGTGTATGGCTCCCTGTGGACAGGTGCCGATGCAGGCTCCCAGTCCGTCACAAAACAGGTCGCTGATCAGGCGGGCTTTGCCATCGATGATCTGCAAAGCACCCTCTGGACATCCCGGAATGCAGGCTCCACAGCCGTTACAAAGTTCCTGATCGATATTGATGATCTGTCTTTTCATGGTTTTACCTCTATTAGTTCTATTATAGTATCGAGTAGTGCGGTGCCTTCTGCTTCCAAGTCAAAGTGTTGCCCACTGAGATTCCATTGCATCACGATGAAGCGCATGGAGCCCACCACGATGCGGAAGATCTGGTTGGCATCCATGTTCACCCGGATCTGCTGCTCCGCCTGTCCGCGCAGGATGTAGGCTATCACCTCGCTTTTGTGCTTGTGCATGATCTTTTGGTAATGATCTGTGAAGGCAGGACTGCTGGTGAAGATCTCTTCGGAAAACATCACCCTGGCCAGCGCCGGTTTGCCGGAAAAGAGTTTGTAACGATCCAGCACGAAGCGTCGCACGCTCTCCACCGGATCAAGTTCGCTGATGCGGATATCATCCAGCACCTGGCAGGAAAGCTTTTCAAAGTAAGAGAGAATCATACGCATCAGATCGTTCTTGCTTTTGAAGTGACGGTATAGAGCAGCCTCTGTGACCCCGATGGCGGCAGCAAGGTTCTTGGTGGTGAGCCTTTCCAAGCCTTGTTCGGCGATGATCGTGATAGCACCGTCAACCAGTTCCATCTGTCTCTTAGTCAAATTCATTCTCTCTTCCTTTTTGATGCTAGTAAGTATTCACTAACCAGCTTGGAGAAGCAGCGCCTGATGTCAAGAACTATTTTTGTAGGAATTGATTACCGGGTGGTTAGAGTGCTGGTTTGCAATGACATAGTCATTCTAACAATCCTTTGAATGGCTTATGGCGGTGCGGGAACCAGAGAGTGGAAGCGACATCTTGTCGCTTTGGTAGAGGCGGTCGCCGTACCTACAGGGCGCTACGGCGAGCGCCCCTACTGTACAGGCGGGCGCTGTACCGCCTTAACTTAACTGGTCTGCCACGTATTGGTCTGCCAAATCACCCCAAAGCCTTACTTCGTTCAGCTTCGGGGACCCCGAAATCTCCGAATTGGCAGAAACGCTCTGAGAGTGAACAGTGATCAGTGAACGATATACTAAAGCTTGGGAAAGACTCGGTTAAAGATCTCTATCATAGCACGTCTGTTTGAGTATTTTTTCTTAAGCTGCAGGATTAAATCTCTAACATAGTCTGTGTCCTCAGAGATCGATAGGAGGCATTCCAGATGACTTGCAGCATCTTCATAGAAGCCGCGTCCAGTATTCACTAACTGCGCGCAAATCTTATCTCGATAGATGAATTTAAACTTCGCCATATCTGCCTGCGCTGCAAACTTACCATACTTTCGGAATAAACTGGATAGCCCTTTCTGCCGGAACAGCAGGTTCAGCATCTTGTCAGGTTCGTCGTTTACCACATAGATCTGAGCCAAGTTATCTTCTTGATAACCTGCTTGTAACAGCACTTTTTCAGTTTCTGCTTTGACTTTGGTCCAAACTTCTGGAGGGCAGAGTGCTTTAAGAGCTTTGTAGTGCTCAATTTTCTGCCCGTCTGTGTAATATAGGACTGTTGTGAAGTGAATCTGAGCGCTCAAGTCTTTCTGCTCATCTGCAATCCTAATCCTTAGACGCACAAGATCAGTTACACCATAACCTTTGTATTTATTCTGTTCCAAGTATTTCACGCATAGTTCTGCGGCCTGATCAAACTGCTTGGCATTCATCAGTGACTTGATTAGGAGCACCCTAAAGTCATGAAAATCCTGATAATCCAGAACAACTTGCCAAGCTTCTTCCTGGCGTCCCAAGCTCTTGAGATATGAAATCTTCTGATCAAGAGCAGGTTTTATCTCATGCAAGTCCATGGTATCTCTCGCTGAGATAATCCTGTTCAGTTCTGCCAGAAACTTCTCTCCCATCTCCCCATCCACAATGCTCAAGTGGAGCATTTTCAGGATCGTATCTAAGCCATAGTCAATTTCTCCCCGGATGTATAACAAAGCCCAGGAGAAGATTTGACGCTTGAGTTTGTCATTTGCACTGCTTATCACTTTGAAGCAATATGGTGCCAACTCTGCTAGAAAACTGCTATACAGATCGCTTTCATCATCATCGTCATCATCATCGTCATCGTCAAAGTCAAGGTCATAACCGTCATCTGCGTCAAAGTCGGCAAAGCAGTCAGCATCTTCTTCTTCATACTCCATGTCATCAATCTGTTGGGCAGCAATTTCTATTAGAGATCGCATAAGCTCCCATGCATCTTCAATCCTGCCTTTGGCCAGTATGTCATCCATAGAGGAGAGTAATTTAAGGCAATTAGCCTGAAGCTGTTTACTGTGAGTAGCTGTTTTACAGAGCTGCTTCACCACTTCGGTGTAATCGATCTTGATTCGGCATATATTTTTCAGTATGAAGGCTTCTTTCTGGTGCTTGTTTTGATTGAGCTGAGCGAGCAGTTCCTTCTTTAGTTCATCAGGTTTCATTGCATCTATAATGCTGCTTGTCCTATCCGGATCCTTCACTTTTGGTGCTATTCCAGATGCTAAGTCTTTCATCTCGTCTTCGATAGTCAGACACATTGCTATCACATGCTTGCAAACATGTCCATCATAAGGACAGCTACACGACCATGCCGTCACTTCTTCACCATCTATAGTGACTTTGGCCGTATATTTTCTAGACCCCATAATTGTCGCCTTCCAGGAATTCTTTTTTGTTTTAGTGAGTTCAAGCACTCTTCCGGATTCGTAGTAATCGATCCCACGTGCTCTAACGTCATAGTCTGTGTCCAGGATGAAATCTTTGATACACATATCAGAACCTCTTCTTCAAGATGGTTACTATGTTCAATGAGCTCTGTATTCGGTCAAGAAGAAATGAGGATAGCTGGTAAAGCCTTGGAATCATGCAAGCAGTCTTATCAAGATAGCTCACTCGTTTAGCAGATTATCTATAACTTACTATAGGAAAAGCCTTTCCTTAACTTTCGCTAAAGGATCGCTAAGGCTACGTTAAGGCATCGCTAAAGAAGCAAGGGAAGGAGAAATGGGGAAGTGTGTAACAGTGGGGTGGTGTGTTCGCCAAACCCGGTTACTATAGTAATCAAGACGATGAGGTTTTAGGTGCATTTGGGAAATATCAATGGATTGGACCCAATGGAATGAGCCCAATTATTACTCTTAAGTAAGAGAAGGGAGAGTAAAATGAAACATGCTTTCATTATCATTGTATTGATAAGTATAGTAATAGTATTAAGTTCTTGTAGTTTGAATAAGCGGTTAACCATGAGATCGCTGACATTCATTCAAGATGTGTATGGAGTGCTTGAAAATAAAGCTGTTGCTCTCTTTAAAGATGAAAATGGCAATCGATATTATATTGTAACTGACAAGTATTTGCCAGTGTCTAAGCTACGTGATCCAAAATACATGAAATTGACATTAGGGCAAAAGATACTCAAAATGTACGTTAAAGTGTACACTGGAAGCTTGAATAGACACGATCATTTAGTATGCGATAGGTCATATACAGATCAAGAAACCAATGAAGAGATCTATTGGTATAAGAACTACGAGTTCAAAGTGGGTTTCTATGCGTCTGAATCACTATACTATGATTATACAGGTAATATTTATATGCTTTATTGAATCTCGTAAAAGCAGCTTAGAAGAAGAATGGAAAGATCGTCATTACGAAATAAACAGAACAGAAAGTCATAGTAGTATATTTTCTGACATAGACGAATAGATTGATACAAATACTATCCTATAGTGGTTTCCCTTGAACGACATCTGATTATTAACAAAATACCTAGTAACAAGTTTCCCCTTGCTCCGATCCATCAGCCAGCCTATCTTGTCTGTGATGTCGTAATGCGGCAACGGAACAAAATCCACACAATAAAAAAGAGAGAATAATGCGTCCAAACAAAGCTGAACTGATAGAAATGCTGAGCCTGAGCGGCAAGGATGAGCTGGAAGAGCTCTATAAACGGGCTTACCAGGTGAAGAAAGAGCACGTGGGTACCAAGGTCTATTTCCGTGGGATAATAGAGCTGAGCAATATCTGCACAAAGAACTGCTATTACTGCGGAATACGGCGGGATAACGCCAATAACAACCGCTACATCATGCAAAAATCCGAGGTGCTGGAAGAAGCCGAATGGGCCTGGAAGCAGGGTTACGGTTCCATTGTGATGCAGGCCGGAGAGCGGGAAGACAAGTGGTTCGTCTCTTTGGTTGCCGATCTGCTCAAGGAGATCAAGAGCCTGACCAATGGTGAATTGGGCGTCACTCTTTCCCTGGGAGAGCAGACAGAGGAGACTCTGAAGCTGTGGCAGGAAAGCGGAGCTCACCGCTATTTAATCCGGATCGAAACATCCAATCAGGAGCTCTATAAACAGCTTCACCCTGCAGATCATTCTTTTACCCGAAGGCTGGAGACGATCAGGACGCTGAAAAAGCTGGGTTGGCAGACTGGAACCGGTGTGATGACGGGGCTGCCCGGGCAGACGGTGGAGGATCTTGCCAATGACATCCTCTTTTTCTACGATGAGGATATAGACATGCTGGGTATGGGTCCCTTTATCCCGCATAAAGACACACCGTTGGGGCATCTGGTGGAAGCATTTGACCAGGAGCATGCACTGGAAGCAGGCTTGAAGCTGATCGCTACCTGCAGGATAGCACTGAAGGATATCAATATAGCCTCTTCCACAGCGCTACAAGCGCTCAATCCCACCGGACGCGAGATGGGCTTGCTGGCGGGTGCCAATATCATCATGCCCAATATCACGGACGTCAAATACCGTGCCAGTTACCAACTCTATGAGGGTAAACCCTGCCTGGATGAGAACGCCTCCGAGTGCGTGCACTGCCTGGAGCGGCGGATAGAATCCATCGGCGAGGAGATCGGCTATAAGATGTGGGGTGATTCACCGCATTTCACAGGGAGAAGAAGCTAGTTTTTTTTCTTGACTCGGGACTAGGGTCAAAACACCCTGCAAAAGAAGGGTAGGTCTGCCTATCTGCCCGGGATGAATACTAGGCTAAAAGGGAGCAGCAATGCCGCAATTGAAGTATCTGGCATTCAATGAAAACCTAATGGATGCCGCTTTGAGCTATGCCCAGGATGAGACAATCCTGGTCTTTCCCACCAAACTGGCCGCTTCGGAGGCTGAACGGCAGCACTTTCAAAACTGGGGCTTCGAGACCTGCAAGTTCCTCAGCATGGATGAATACAAAGAAAGCTTTATTCACTACGATTTACCCCTTTTGGAGGATGACAAGCGGCTGATCTGCCTATACCAGGCAATGTCTCCCGAGCATCGGGAGTATTTTCATATCTACAGCTTTGAGGATTCGATACGCTGGGGGCAGCAGTTCTTTCGCTTCTTTGACGAGCTTTGGGATGAAATGCTGGAGCCCGGTCGCTGGAGTGGAGAAGATAGCCTGGCGGTGGAACGGAAGCTGCAGGAGTGGCAGATGGAATCCCTGGTGCGTTGTGAGGAGATCGCTTCAACCTATCTGGAACTGATTCATGCCAAAGGCTTTACTGATCCCATCTTCAGCAGCAGCATCCGGCATATCCGCCTTCCTGAGAAGCCCGGGAACTATGTCTTTGTAAATCAATATTACTACTCCGCTCTGGAGAAGCATCTGATAGAGAGCCTGGAGCAGAGTGGTGCCTCTATCCTGCTTCTGGTGCAAGCTCCGGAGGATTCCTTTGATGTGAAAACCATGAAGCCCAAAGCTTTGATGCCGGCAGAAGTCTTTGCCGGCTCTGCCTATAGAACCGGGAAGATCACAGTGCACAAGACCGCCAGTGAAGAACAAATGATCATGCAACTGCTGCAGGATTTGCCCGGGCTGGAGCGTGGGAAGCAGAATGCTCTCCTGGATTCCGGCTTTCAAACCCGTGCCTACAGTAAGCTGATCCCGGAGAAATACATCCGTCCCAGGCAACAAAAGAGCCTCTCCAAGAGCTTCTATTACCGCTTTCTGAACTATATTAGAAAAGATATCCGGAGCTTGAAAGACAGCCTGGAACAGCGCTTTATCCCGCTGCAAAACCTGCTGGATGCTGCCACTGATCCGCTCTGGGTGGGATGCTATTCGTCCGAAGACCGGGCTCTGATCACCAGCCAGATCCTGGCATTGGGCGCAGATAATATCCTCTATATTGACCTCGATCTAAGGCTGTTCAGGCTGCTCAAGGATGAGGACAAATTCCAGCAATTGAAAGCCTATCTCGAGGCGTATTTGAGGCTTCTGAAACGCTTTATGGAGATTAGGAGTATAGCAGATCTGGTGGAATTGCTCACGCGGGAACCGGCTTTGGAGCTGGCGAAGCTGCTCAGTGAAGAAGAACAGCGCTGCAGCGACGCTCCGGAGAAGCTCTATGAACGCCTGGCAAATTTCAAATCCATTGAAGATCTGGGCTTGGTGACAGATTGGTCAGCTCTCTTTTCGGGAGGGATTCCTCAATTGGTTTCGGGCATCCTGGAGCTGTATCTTGCCAGCATCAAGAATTTGCAGATCAGTTATCGCCAAGAAGATCGCGAAGCGGGGCTTTATGAGCTCAGTAACCTGCTGGATTCGCGCAACCGGAGTTTTGACAGCCTGGTGGTGCTCAATTGCATGGAAGGCATCCTGCCTTCGGGGCCGGAACCTGTCTGGATCTTGAACGAAGCGCAGCGGGGCAGATTGGGGCTCAAGACTTTCTCCGATGTACAGATGTGGGAGCGTTACTATTTCTTCCGGCTGCTCCTCAGTTGCCACTCGGTCTATCTCTATTACTACCAAAATCTGGAGCAGAATATCGAAAGCAGTTCCTTCATCTCTGAGCTCAAAGCTTTGCAGGACGAAGCTTTGCTACCAGGTTCTCTGCTGGTCTGGAGAGGGGAAGAGAAAGGCTTCGGGCTCCGTTTGAGACACTTGCACAATGCTTTGCGGGATAGAAGCAAACGCCATGCAGCCAAGCCAGAGGGGCTTTGCGGCATGAGGGAGACCAATGCGGAGTTCTTCAATCTGCCCTTTGATCCGGTGAAGGATTTCCATGGAACCGGACAGATCAAGGCTTCCTATTACAGGCTGGAGAACTTGGTTCGCTTCCCGATAATCTGGTATATCAGCGATTATACCGGGCTGAAAGAGCCGGAGCTTAAGCTGGAAGAAACCATCAGCCGCAAGCTCTTTGGCACCATCATCCACTCTCATCTTTCGCTGCTCATGGATGGATTGGCAGGTAAACACAAGACCTACAACGAGATCAATGCCCGCATCAGTGACAAGACTCTGCTTTACAATAAACTGGTGGAAATGCTGGAAGAGGAAATCTGGCGTTACAAAATACCCCAGAACTACAATTGGGTCTTCCTGCGTGGAATCTTGGCAGATTCGATTGTGGAGACCGTATGGTGGTTTTTCCGGGATTGGCTGCCAGGGATTCTGGAGCAGCGGGAGCTGGTGCTCATCCCTGAGGAAGAAGAACTTACCGATCAGGAGAGGAAATACAAAACGCTCTTCACCAGGGAGATCGATGGCCGCACTTACCAGGTGCTCTTTCTTGCCAAAGCTGATCTGCGCATAGAATGCAGCGATCAGGTCTATATCGTGGATTTCAAGACTGGACACGCAGATCAGGGCCAATTGATTCTCTATGAACTCTTTTACTACCTGATCGAGGGCCTGAGGCAGGATGACGAGCTGAGCTCATTTGTGTGTAAACTGCTGGAAAGAAAGGCTGAACCGGTGCGCAATCAGCCCAAGGACAGGGAAAAGTATATCTCAAGAATACATACAGCGCTGGAGCGGATCGTCAATGAAGGCTATGGTGCCAGTGAAAAGACGGCAGACCGCAAGCGCCACGTGAAGATATCCCGCACGGACCTTTACCGGGAAACGGGGGAGAAGGTATAATGGAAAGATATTCAAATCGCATCATAACAGCCAGTGCAGGAACTGGTAAGACCTACCGTCTCTCGGTGGAGTTCATCTCCATCCTGCTCACTTACTTTGTGGATTATCCTGAGTTTCGCATTGATAATATCCTGGTGCTCACCTTCACCCGCAAGGCTACAGCCGAGATCAGGGAACGCATCTTTCAGACCCTAATGACCCTTCTGAGCAGTGATGATAAACAAGCTGAGGAAAGAATTGGGCTGATCAAGGCTCTGAACAAGTGCAATTCTGCCCTGAAGCTGAACCCGGAGGCTTTGGACGAGCGGAGCTATAACAAGCTGCTCTCGGCTTACAAGCTGATCTCTGCCGATAAACAGCTGCTCAAAGTGATGACTATAGATTCCTACATCGGAGCTATCTTCCGGAACTTGGTGCGTCCCCTGAGGAGCATCGATAGCTTTGAGATCGATACCGATGCTGCCCGCAAGCGGATCAGCCAGATTCTGGCTTCACTGATGACAGACCGTCTCAAACACAAGGTGGATAAGCTTCTGCGCCGTAAGATCAATCCTTCTCTGGATGAGTATTCGGCTTTCTTTATCTCTCTGATTGAGCGCCGGTGGTATTACTATCTGATCAATAAACGTTTTGCACCGGAACCCGGGAAGGGCTTGCAGGCCTATCTGCATGAAGCAGTGGATAACGCTGGAGCACCGGAAGCCATCTGCAGGATGTTTGAGGAAATGGTGAGCTTGGTGAGAGAACTCTGGCTGGTCAAACGGGACGAATGGGCAGACTATTTTGTCAAAGACTTCCGTCTTAGTTTCACGACCTTTCCTGCCACTCCCGAGGAGCTCTTGATGGAGTTTGGAATCCTGCTGCAAGATCCCCGCCGGGCGCTGGACCTGCTTAAAGTGATCAAAACTAAAGAGCTCAAAGGCATCTTCAATGGTGTCAAACTAGGCAGAAAAGAGCCTGAGCGCAAAGAAAAGCTCTTTGAACTCCAGGTGGCTCTGCACGGAGCTTTGGCGGATTACCTGCTGAAGGTGCAGCTCAAGCCGGAACAGGATGAGATCCTGGAAGTCTGGGGCGAAGTGCTGGCAGAGTACGACCGCCTTTTGTATCAGAACAGGGTAATGAGTTACGACGATATCGCCTGGTTCTGCTTTGAAGCGCTGTACAGCATCTCTCACGA
>JAEZUG010000051.1 GCA_023421135.1 Candidatus Cloacimonadota bacterium
GCGCATCGGGCGGGGAGGGGATTGACAAGAAAAAGAGTGGTTTTGGCTCTATTTACCCACTAAAGCGGGGTTCTGGGTTGTGGCGCTTCGGAGAGCGCCACCACGTCACCACGTCACCACGTCATCACGCCACCACGTCACCACGTCACCACGTCCCCACGCCACCACGCTACCACGTCCCCATGCCACCACGTCCCCATCAGGATTCTATTGACAGCCGGAGCAGGATTCTTTAGCATGGCAGGAGAGGTAAATATGAAGCACACACTGAAAGTTCTGATGCTAGATGCCGCCAGCGGATTCTATAGAATGCAGCGCTATCCCCTGGGAGCCTTCTTCGGTCCCGTGGATTTGGGTTTGCATTTATCCGGCAAATACAACTCCCTGAATTTTGGAGTAGGCCTGCTCTCAGGCTCGATCTTTCCCGGCTCCAACCGGCTGGTCTTCACCGGCTTCTCGCCTGCCTGGGGAGGCTTCTACGTCTCCAGCATGGGCGGTGCCGGGCTCACCTTTGACGATCTGGGCTTGAACCTCGTTTCCATCCGCGGAAAAGCCTCCAGTCCCTCTCTGCTGCTACTCAATCGAGAACACGGCGAAGAGATCGAGGTGGAGCTCATCCCGCTGCCGGTGCAGGATATTTGGCAGAAAGACGGCGTGTATTCACTACTGGATCACGTCTTCAGCACTTACTCCGGTCGCTTTGAGAAGGCTCCGCGTGTGCTGGCTGTGGGTCCTGCAGCAGAGTATAGCGATGTGGGCGGGATCTGTTCTCTGGCAGTGAAAAGCGGCAAGCCTTCAGATATCGACACCTGGGCCGGCAGGGGCGGAATGGGCTCCAAGCTGCTGCAGCAACATGGCATCTGTGCCGTGATCTATGGTGGAACTCTGATTGATGAGGATTTTCGGGATAATAAAGTGGCAGATGAGTGGTTTCAGACCCGTTACGAGCAAAAGATGATGGCCAAAGACATGGAAGCCACGAAGAAATACCGCTTTGATCCGGATTTTGAGACCGGCGGTACCTTTGGCGTGAATTACGCCGGCAATGCTTCCAGCTTCCTCGCCTTCAATTATCGCAGCATTCACTGGAGCGAAGCTGAACGCAAAGCCTTCCACGAGAAGCATATCAGGCAGCACTATCTAAAGCAGTTCAACGAGGAATGCATCGCCACCAAGAATTTCAGCAATTGCGGCGAACCCTGCGTGGCGGTCTGCAAGAAGTATCACGGCAGATTCAGAAAGGATTACGAGCCCTATCAAGCGCTGGGACCGCTCTGCGGCATCTTTGATCAGCGCGCTGCCGAAGAGCTCTGCCATAAAGTGGATAGCCTGGGTTACGACGCCATCTCCATGGGCGGTTTTCTGGCCTGGCTAATGGACTGTTTGGATCAGAACCTGCTGCAGCCGGAAGAGCTGGGCGTGAGCACCAAACCCGCCTGGAATCCTGCCAGTTTCGACACAATCAAGGATTCCCGGCACAATGCCGAGCTGGCAGTGGCTTTACTGGAGCAGACTCTTGGTGCCAAGCCGCGGATCGACCTCTCCGAAGGTGCCCGCAAATACGCCCGCAGGCTGTCCCGTGCCAAGAATCCGCTGCTTATCAACAGCTTTGTTTACAACGCTTTCGGACGCAAAGGCTGGATGGTGCCAAATCAATACTGGGTGCCTGGTGTGCTCAGCCCCATCCCCGCCATGGGACGCTATTACATGTATTATGGCACGCAATACTTCAATCCCCGCCTCCTGGGCAGAATCAATGCCGAGCGCATGAAGACTGAGCTGATGCTGGATAACCTCGGGATCTGCCGCTTTCACCGTGCCTGGGCAGAGGAAATGCTGCCGCAGATTGTGCAGGAACTCTTTGGCTTGGGCAAGGAACTCGAGCTGAGTACCCACATCACTGCCCGCCGGATCAATTGCCGCAATGCCTCAGTCTTCTGGGAATCCGAACGCAACCTGGATTTTGTGCATCTGGCGCTGCAGAGACAGGCTCAGAACTGCACTGATCCCGATCTGGCAATGTGGCTGAAACGCTTTGCGGAAGACAAACGCGCCGCTGGCTTTGACTACTGGTATGAAGTGCGCAAAGGCATCGATGAGAGCCTGGGAGAAGAGCTGCCAAGCCTCTGAAGTAGCGACAAGTGACGAGAGCCTTAGTGAACTATAGCCATGCGGCTGATAATGGTTTTCCCTTCCGCTTTCAAGCGGCAGAAATAGATCCCCGGGGATACAGCTCTGCCGGAAGCATCCCTGCCATCCCAGTCTATCCTGTGAGTACCGCTGGCCAGGTTTGTATCCAGGATGTCCAGCAGCTTCTGGCCTCGTATGTTAAAGATGCTCATCTGTACCTTCTGAGGGCTCTTCAGGTCAAAGCTTAGGGTAGTTGCTCCCGAGAAGGGATTGGGATAGTTTGAAAGCCGCAGGACCGGAGCGGGAATCTGCTCCTCCCCATTCTCGACGATCAGGTTTTCCAGCAACAGCTCAATGGCAGCGCTCCCGTTTATTCCCCTGCCCAAAGCGTCCGTCCAGGGACGATCCGGCTCCGTGAGCCAAGAGTGTCCACAGGGAGCATTGGTGTCAAAGACGATGTTTTGATAATCATAGAGATCCACTATCACAGCGATCTTTCCTGAGATGGGATTGCCAGTGTTGATAACGAATTCTTCCCTGCCTTCCATGGCGTGATAGAGAAAGCCAAGATCGAGCAGGGTGGTCTGAGTGATGCCTCCGGCAGCAAAACGGTTGATCTTGACACCTATTAAGCCGGGAGCCTCTGGAAAGCCCCAGGCATCCGCTAGGGCATTGATGGCGAGCTTTTTGACCAGATATTCCTCTGTGCCCAAATCCAGCTCTAGAGCCACCTGGATCGGCACCGCTCCACGGCCAAATTCTTCCCAGGCCGGCTGGCCGGAAAGCCAGGAGAACCAGGTTTGCTCCAAAGGATTGACTATACGGATCTGGGAAAGCTCGGCAGAACTGAGCTGAGAGAGCGTGTATGCCACGATCCTAAGATCATGATAACCCACACTCAGATAGTCCGCAGGAACCTCAATCTGATAGGGAGAACTGGCAGTTTGCCCCAGAAACTGGCTATCTACCCAAAATTCCACCCGGTCCAAGCCCTCTCCAACGGCATTGACATTGGCACTCAAAGTAAGGCTGCCGGGATTGAGGACTGCACCTGGAGCCGGATTCATATAACTGATCACAGGCGGGAATGCAGTGGCGCTCCCCAAAGTGAAAGAGATGGTCTGCCCAGCTTCTGATATGTTGTGAATATCCACTCCACCATAGATACTGCCATACTGCGAAACGCTGGCGGGATTGGTGTAAGGATTGAACTCGGTTTGAAACGCCTGAGCGCTGAAAGTTGCTTCCGAGATTCTACCGTTGATATTGGCTGAACCATCGGGACGATAAACGTAAACTTCATCAGGAGGGCCGTTGGAATTCCCTTCGCCCGTGGGTCTGATACGATAAATCAGAAGTCCTGAACCAGGCAGGTTAGCTTCAAAGATATCAGAATCCTGTTTACGGTATTCCAGCAACAGATACTCATTGGTGGAGACCTGAATGCGGTAAGCGTTATTGAACTGCGCCGTAACGGGTTGCAAGGTGTGGGTGCCGGGGCCGATCACGGGGATATCATCGATCCAGCCGCCATAACGGTATTTCATATACATACCCATGTGTCCCGCTCCGCTTTCCATGATATCCCAGCAACCAGCAGGAGAAAGTCCGTCAAAATCGTAATGATAGAGGTCGGGAGCTCCCACACTGTGAAACATTTCGTGGCATAGGGTGCGAACGCTGTTGTGGTTCTCCGGCTGGAAGGTAAAATCCCAGACTCGTTTGTTGTTGATATAGGAATTCACGGTATAGAGAGCCCAGCGATGTGCCCAGAGAAGGTTGTTCCAGGCAGAGTGAGGTCCGCGGATGATGAAGCAAACGTTATCCACATAACCGTCGTTATCCGCATCGATATTCAACGCTTCCGGAACCTGAGCTTCGATGGCGGCAATGGCATTGGCCAAAAGAGTGTGTTCCCGCTCGGTGCGTTGGTCACCCTGATAGCCTTCGGGATTGGTGAAAGAATTGTAGGGCATGTAATAGGCGCGGGGATGGCTGTCCTGATAGGAGAGATTGACATCCGTGGATGTGGAAGGAAAGTGATGTGACACAAAATTCAATTGATCGTAGCTAACCTGGTGAAAATAGTTGCGCAGAGAGTATTGATCTTCGCCTTCGGCATTGAATCTGGCGTCGTAATAGGATCGGGGATCGGGAAACTCAGTCTGATCCAAGAACCTGATATAGACCACGAGATTGTTCACAGTTCCGGTATTGGGAGAACGGCTTCCCCGACTAGGCGCATTCATAAGTTGAACCCGCTGTTGATACTCCTGAGGGGAGATATTGAGCCCGGGGCTTAAGGTAAGAGCATGAGGATTGCCGGAATCTACCCGGCAAGCGGAGGGCACCAGCTCCTCACCCTGGGAGGTGGCGTAGTAATAGTAACCATCTGTGAAGCTTTGCACTATTGTGTAGCCCTCAGAATCATGCAGACGATTGGCAAATTCATCTCCCGAGGCCAGCAGATTCAGCACAGAGCCATCGGGCTGAACCACCTCGGTGGGCAGGTTCTCAAAATAGGCAGCTGCCAAAACCAACGGCAAGACGGCGAAGAGCACAAGAACAATATTTTTCATCAAATTCTTCCTCCGAGCGGTTCTGATGCAATTTCCATGCCTAAACGAAAAGTGACTAGTGATTAGGCAGACATGGTTGAGCTGGGAGAAAAGGCTTCGCCTAAGTGAACAGAATTGCGGGTGTGTAGCTGGGAGATAGATTTACTGTATCGCCCGCTTGTGTCTTTGTTGGCTTGGGCGTCATAATAGAAAGAGATCGATTAAGTGGAAAATCAGGGTTGTTTAAGCCGCATTCAACAAGTGGTCCAGATAAAACGCATACATAAACCCATAAATAACAAGCACAAGCATGGCAAGCTTAAGGTTCAATATCATGCACAATATCGCTTTAAAGAAATCGGCAATCCTGAGCTTCATATCATAAAAGATTGTCAGTGGCTTCATATATTTCTGAAGGTTTATTATGGTCTCAACGCCGTTGACTATAGTTGTAAACTGGGATTCTGCCGCGCCATCCCCTCGAATGAGAGCAGCCAAACCCTCGAAAATGAAAGCGTTTTGCCAAATCGGAGTTTGGCAGACCAGTATGAGTTCTCTGTAGTAAAAATCACTGAGAGAGCATTTTCTGCTTGACAAGTTTAGTGGCACTTCATATTTTGTTTAGTGATAGTGATATGCAAGAAGCAAGAATAAGCAATACATCGCTATATAAGGAGATCTTATGACAGGCGAAAGAATTAAAGAGCTACGCAGGGTTCTGCGGATTTCACAGGTTGAGCTGGCTGACAAGCTGTGTATCAATGCTTCGGCCATCTCGCAGATGGAGAGCGGTAAGATCCGCCCTTCTCTGGACACGATGATCCAGCTCAACAAGTTAGTAGGCGTAAATTTACACTGGCTGATCACCGGCAGTGGGGAGATGTTTGATCGTGATGCTGCCCAGAAGTATAACCACGCCTCCAAACAACTCACGCAGTTGCAGGAGATGCTGAACAAGCAACTCCAGGAGATTATTGACGCTAAAGCCAATATCAGTGGCGGTGACGTTATAGATTTCCATGTGACTGGCGAGATCGCTGCAGGTCCTCCCGTGGAAAGCACCGCTGGAGTTCTGGACGTTATATCTGTGCGGCGCAGCATGATACAGGGGGTCGTGGACGACTTTATGTGCCTAAGGGTCAATGGGCAGAGCATGGAGCCGGAGATACTAAATAACGACGTCGTGCTGATCCGGCCTTCCAGCGATTGGAACTCTCTTTCCGGTAAGATCTGCGCTGTGCGCGTGGATGGCTCCATCACCCTGAAAAAGATGATCCTGGATTATGCCAAAAAGCTGATCTTCCTGCTCTCACTGAACGATTCCTATCAGCCCATAGTGGTCGATCCCAACGAGCATCAGGATATCAGCCTGATCGGCTATCTCTTCTTCCTCTTCCGTAAAGTGCAATAGGGGGCGGAGATGCTGGAATCACTGCTGTTGGCTGCCTGGTTTATCCTTTGCATTGTAGCGCTGTATTTACTACTGGGCCGTCTGTTGAAGAAGGGACTATCATCTCAGGGCACTCAGCAGGAGCTGAAGGAAGAGCTGCGACGCCTGGTGATCCTGCAGGAAAATGCCGATAAGGGGTTCAAAGACGAGTTTCACAGGCTGCGCACGGAGCTGACCAGCCTCACGACCGGAAACCGGGAAGAGCTTTCTGCCACGCTCAGCAAGCAGGAAAGCAGCCTGAAAGCCTCGCTGCAGGAGAGCCGCAAGGAGCTGGTTGAGAGCCTCACCAAGCTCAATAACCAGATCAATCTGGATGCTGGTACCAACCGTGAAGAGCTGCGGCAGACCCTGAGCAGCCTCTCCGAAACGCTTTCCAAACGTATGCAGGAGCTGAATCTGAACCTGCAGGAACAGCTTGAGAAGCAGAAAGCCGTGGTGGATACCCAGCTTCAAAGCATACGCGAATCCAATGAGAAGAAGCTGGAACAGATGCGGCTGGTGGTGGATGAGAAGCTGCAGCAAACCCTGGAATCCAAGCTGGGAGAGAGTTTCCGCCAGGTAAGCGAACGCCTCGAACTGGTTCATAAAGGCTTAGGCGAAATGAAGGTGCTGGCCACAGATGTGGGAGATCTGAAGAAAGTGCTCTCAAACGTGAGCACTCGCGGTGCTTTGGGAGAATTACAACTGGAAAATCTGATCTCTCAGTTACTCACTCCCGAGCAGTATGAACGGCAGTACAAGCCGCGTCCCCGCAGTCCCGAAGTGGTGGAATTTGCCATTCGCCTCCCGGGTAAGGATGAGAACGAAAGACCCGTCTATCTGCCTGTGGATTCGAAGTTTCCGCTTTCAGATTATCACAGCCTCTGCTCAGCTTATGAATCTGGAGATACAGCCGCTATAGATCAATATCGCAAAGCTCTCTATCAAAACGTGAAGAAATCTGCCCGCGATATCCGGGATAAATATATCAATCCACCCAACACCACAGATTTTGCCCTGCTTTTCCTACCGATCGAAGGCCTTTTTGCCGAAGCACTGCGGGAACCAGCGCTCTTTGAGACGATCCAGCGTGAGATGCACGTGATCATCACAGGACCCACCACTCTGGCCGCCATCCTGAACAGCCTGCAATTGGGCTTCCGTAGCCTGGCAATCGAGAAGCGCTCCAGCGAAGTCTGGCGCATATTGGGAGCTGTGAAGACGGAATTTGGCAAGTTCGGCGGCTACCTGGAAAAGACCAAACGTAAGATTGAGGAAGCTCATAAGAGCCTGGATGAAGCCACCGACCGTACCCGGCATATTGAGCGCCGCTTAAAGAACGTGCAGGAACTGCCCGGGGCTGAGACTCCGGAACTATTGGAGCTGACAGAGCCGAACGAAGAGTGATCTTTTACCTTTTACAAGGAGTAAAGGAGCTTACAAAGATAGATATCAGGAGCTGAAGAACATGCTTCGCTGCATGGGCTGGAAGATCGGAGTGGAGCTTTCAGTTATCAAAACAGAGGAAATGAGTAAAAGAGAGTTATGGGCGAACGTTTAGATGGGAGACGAAAGGTAAGTCTCCGTTGGGGCGGACTGCGGTCTGCCCATGATATCTATGGTTTTTAAATGATAATCTGGTCTTAGAAGGTGAATTCCACCCCAAAGGTGAGCTTCTTGATCGTCTCTTCCTTGGTATTGATCTGGCCATCGTTGTTGAGATCATGATAGTGTTCGCTGTATTTTCCGATCAGGTTGGCGTTTTGTGCTATCCGATAATACAGGCTTCCGCTGATCTCTGCTCCGGGAGTGCGAAGCTTGGCGAAATTGATATAGGGCAAGTTCTTCTGTGCATAGGAGAGGCTGGCCTCTTCCAGATTGTGGATGAAGCTGGGAAAGACTGATATCTGCCCCAGGAGCGACTTCCCGGTGCTCAGGTTTTCACCATACATATCCTGGTAACTGGCGGTCAGGCTGGCAATATGAGGCAGTTCCGCAACCAGGCTGCCATACCAACCCACGGCTGCCCTGGCTTTTTGCAGAATCTCATCTTTACTGCGCAGATAATAGAGTCTCTGCCCGGTGTCCGGATCCGTGTCGCAATAGTAATAGGCACGTTGATCGTCGTAGAGATTGTCAAAGTATCCCGGCAGGAATCCATCTGTGAAGCGGCGCAATTCCAGATTGGCATTCAGGATCCAGAACTTTGCTCCAAAGCCGGGAAGCACCAAGCCCTGTCCGTGCCCTTCGATAAAGGCCAGTTCACCATAGCTATAGAGCTGGAACGCTTCATCATCGTAGAGTGAGACGCGGTAATCCACGCTGTAGGTGCGGATTTGTCTGGTATCGTTGTAGCGGGTGAGGATGTCCTGCACTATATCCGTATCCAGGCTGTAACCATGTCCTCCGATCCCCGGATAAACCGTATCCACATAGGGATTCAGATCAGGGCTGTCCAGGCTGTTGTCTCCATCGATATCGATATCGGTCTCGTCCGCCACTCCATCATCATCCGAATCAGCCGTAAACTCCGGGTTTTCCGGGAAGCTGTCATAGACATCCGGCACTCCATCACCGTCTCTATCCCGGTATTTTCCCCACTGGTTTCTATCCACCACGACGTTGGTGCCCAGCGTGAGAGTCTTGAGAATAGGCAAATTGGATACCGAGAGCGGCTTGAGCTGAAGCCGTCCCGCCAGGATCTCATTTTCCACCACGTTATGAGTGAAAAACTCTGCTCCGAGCCCCATCATGGAGGTATTGAGCCCTACAAAAGCACCAGTGTTGCGCACGGTGGGATAGAGCAAGATGTTGCTGTAGCGGTTCATCAAGAGCCCTTGGCCGAGAGTGTAGTTATCTATATTGATGATCTTGAAGTAGAGAGGATCATTGCGACTGGCAAAGCGGAAGTAGTAAAGCTTGCCCCAGAGATCTCGAAGCTCGTTCCAATCCTCGGTGCGAACGTTGCCTTCGGCATCCACCAGAAAGTCCAAATCCAGGCAAACGTAAAACTTCCAGAGCCTGAATTCGGGCATCAGACGAAACTGGGAATAGACCACGCCGTCTGCTGTCACAGAGCCCAAAAAGCCCGTGAGAGTCTGCGAATAGAGCGTGTCTCCTTTGGCCTCAACCGGGTCATAAGGCTGAGCGAGCAGGAGAGCCGGCAAGAGCAGGATAAATGCCGCAATCAGCTTGTTCATAAGATCACTCCTTGCTGTAAGAAGACATATTTTCACCGGTATAAGGCTGTTGTCAAGTTTAAACTTCCAAACGAGTGTAAAGTAGGCAGATCTCCTGATGGTTTGGCAAAGCGACAAGATCTCGCTTCTACTATCTGTATCAAGCAGCAGGTCGAAGGACTCCTAACTCACTTCTCACTTCTCTCTTCTAACTTCGAACTGCCACGACACGCATGTGACACCCATGTATCCTCATGCGTGTCAGATGAGTATGAGATGCGTTTTTTACGGGTGCCGGGTTATCTGCTCACTTCAAGAGAATCATCCGGCGGGAATTGCTATAATCCGGTGTCTTAAGCCGGTAGAAATAGACTCCGGAGCTCACTTTGCGTCCCGTGCTGTCTGTTCCGTCCCAGATTAATCTGTGATGCCCAATCCCCAGGCTGCTGTGACAGAGAGTCTGCACCAATTGTCCCCGGAGATTGAATATCCTCAAATCCACTTCACCCTCGGCTGCCAGATCAAAGCTGATGGTGGTGTTTGGGTTAAAGGGATTGGGATAATTGGCATAGAGCCGCGTAACGGTTGGAGGCGGCGGATCGATGGGGATATCCGTGAAGGGGAAATCTACACTGTATGTGGGGCTGGGGAGGCTCTCTCCGTGCTCATACACTGCAATCACTTCATACAGATACCTGCCAGGTAAGACCAGCAGATCTTCATATGCCAGATCCTGCACCAGAGCCAGCTCTTCAAAAGCGGCAGCATTGAGCTTCCGCATCACCCGGTAAGCGGTTACAGGGTAATGAGGCTGAACCGGCGCCTGCCAAGCCAGATGAACGGTATCAGCCGTGTGGGAGGAGCTAAAGCCTTCCACTGCTTTGAATTCGTATAGCAAGGTATCAAAGAGCAGCTCGGCAGCTCCAGGTTGCAAGCTCATAGCCGGAGAGACCACAGATTCGAAGCCGGGAGAGAAGACCGTGAGCGTGTGTTCACCCAAGGGAAGATAGATGGTATAAGTCCCAGTGCTATCTGCTTTGGAACAGATTCCCGCCTGGTTCTTCACCCAGAGATCCGGTGCTGCAGCCCTCTCTGCTTCCAGAGAGATCTGTCCGCTCACGATTCCTGCCAGACCATCGTAGCCAATGATCGAAACGTCATCGATATACCAGCCGGGGGCTGCATTCTCTTCATCGGAGAAAAAGACCCACCGGAATCTCACGTTTCGTCCCATCAGCGAACTGATGTCATAAGAAGCTTTCACCCAGCCGGATTGGCCGGAATAGCCCGGGCCGCCGATGGCATCCACAAAGCTTGCCGGATAGCCCCAAATCGGCTCGAGAGTGGTGCTCAAGCCACTCGTGAGGACTTGCACTCTTCCTCCATCTTTACCGCTCTCAGTATCGTAGCAGTGCCAGAATTCCAGGTAACTGCTTCCTGATACATAGACTTGGTTGGATGTGAGATAAAGCGTGGAAGAATCGGAATAATTACCGTTCAGATTGGTTCCCCAGAGCTTGCTTCCGCTGTGTGCGGTCACCAGATCGGAGCTTCCCCACTGCCAACCATCGCCAGTTCCCCCGCTGGATATGTAGTTGGCGTTGTTGTTTTCAAAGCTCTGAACTGAGTAGCCTCCAACTCTTCTGGAGGTTTGCACTGTTTGAGAGCCCACCTGCTCAGCATTGCTTGTAACGTAGATGACGGCATTGGTTCCGGTGGGCACCGACTCATCCACAACAAAGCCAAAGACTGCCTGCACAATGGAATTGGGGGGCACTTCATCCAGTATCTGGAGAGTGTCTGTCAGTGCAATCTGGCTCGGATTGGCTGATATCTGGCAGCTCAGATTGCGAATCAGGACTGGAGAGTTATTCTTCAGATTCACCACCAGAAGAGCATTCTCTCCCTGTTCCAAAATACCGTTCTTATTGCCGGGAGAATCGCTCATATAGGCACCATTGATGGTCATAGACGGCTTTTTTACCTCCAAAGACAGGGAGTAAGACCAGCTATTGCCGTCTGCTTCCACCGTGAGAGGCAGTATTATACGTTCATTGTTGGGACATGATTCTGACACACAAATAACGAAAGGATTGTTGTTTACAGCCATAGCGCCATTGGCTATATCCGGATAGAGACTCTCCGAATTCAGGAAAGTGGCAAAGGGAGAGGAGCCACCGATTGAGGCAGAGACGTTGGTGGCTGTCTGAAGTCCCAGATTCTTCAGTTTGATGCCTATCTCTGCTGTCTCTCCCGGTTCGACCACAGAATCCCCGGATTCTTCCAGTATCACCACTCCCCCTACTTGCAGATTGGCAAAGATGAAGTCCGCCGGCACAGTGGTGATCAGCAAGGCTGTTTCGTGGCTCAGAGGAGCTGCAGCTTGCGGGTAGAGGTTGTTGAAGGTGTATTGCAAGCCCCGGGTATTGGTGTGATCCTTGATTCCCACCGTGCAGAAATTCCCTCCCAGCGGAGTGTTGCCGTTGAATCCACCCACGTCTATATTGTTGAAAATCTTATATTGAATCTTGATCATCCCATCTCCCAAACCTGTATGATAGATCAGGGGATCATAGAGAATCATCTGAAAGACCTCAGGAGTTTCATTGTCATAACCGTTTCGCATTTTATCCCATTGAATAATATAGAGATGAGCTGCGGCATCAAAATATTCGTAGATATTACTGGGACCGGACATGGAAAGATCGTCCCAAAACACTGCCACCATGGGTGCAGGTCCCTGTCCTCCCGGAAGAGTGGAATTGCGAAATTCTCCGTCAGCAGTCTCCCCAAAGGCGATAAATCCATTGGTAGAGACTGTAATCCGGTCATATAGCACTCCGTAAAAAGGAAACAGGAAAGGTAGATTCAACACCTTGAGCGTCTTGGAGTGCAGGTCGTCTCCTTCTCCCCAGGTGACTCCGCTATCGCTGATATCCGACAGGGCAATTCCTGCACCTCCCTCGGCAGGACTGATCTCAATCCAATCATAGCTGGGGCATTCAGGATAGGCAGTATCTGTGACATCATACATCAGATAGCCATATTCATCCGGACCCAGGGGTGTGGTTTGGCTCACGGTTCCCACCGGTAGATTGAAGGTGCAATACTGCTCGAAGCCTGCATCATTATAGAGCTTGAGTTTCAGAGGAATCTGCATCCCGGGAATCAAGCGGCTGTCTCCGCTGATTGTGAAACCATCCTCTGATCCTATCACTTCTGCTGATGCGACGGAACCAAAGAACGAGAGAGAATCACTCACCGTCACCAAGGTATTCAGAGAGCTCAGCTCTCCCCTCAGATCCTCTGCTGGATAACAACCGTTATTGATAAGCTCGATGTCCAGGAAGCAGGTCTCACCAGGATCCAGCACGTTGTTTCCCCCGGCTATAACAGTGTAATTTGAAATACCTAAGGCGGCATTGAACACATCCAGATAAAAGGATTTCTCCAGGTTCTGCCCAAACTCCCCGCTAAGCCGCAGAACGAAACGGACGCGCTCTGTGGGAGCAATGCCAATCAGGGGTTTAATCAAAAAAGGACTGCTGTTTGCTGCAGTTTCTCCCGCTCCGATAGACGGATAGGCGGAAGAGCCAGAGAGTATCTGCACCCGGGGATTGTCTGTGCTGAGCCCAGCGTTGAAAGTACTGACCGCAGTGCCCGTGCTGTTCAGGATTTGCACGCTCAGTGCAACCGTCTCAGTTGCATTGGCAAAGCCATCTCCATTGCCCAGCGAACCCTGGGTTCCATCGTCCTTCAGTTCCAGAGCAGAGAAGTTCAAAGCGCCTTCAGTATCAAAAGACACCAGAGTCTGCACGGCTTTGAAGGCTGTCTTGTAAGCTGTGACCAGAATTGTATCATCATAATCCTGCGGGATCTCCAGATAGGCAATACCATCCGCACCAGTGAAGGCTTTGCTCAGGATGGCATCCTCTGTCGGGCTGTAAGCCGTTACCGAGGCGCAGTCCACCGGACTTCCCGTGTTGTCTGTGACCGGCACTTCCAAAAGCCTCATCCCAGTAGGTATCTGAGAGGGCAGATCGAGGTTCAGCAGCCCGGGAATTCCCACCCAGGTCTCCAAAGAGGGATCTCCTATCAGGTTGCACCAGTGTGAGAAGAACCTCACATGGCTGCTCATCGTGGCAGAATAGAGATTGTGAGTATAGAGCTTGGAACTGAGCAGAGCCTGCCCCATAGTGCGCATGCCAAAGGTAAAGATACCATCCATCATCCCAGTTAAGAGAGAATTGTTCAAAGCCGTATGAGTTCCAGTGGTAGCCATGCCTATACAGGAAACAGCTCCGGAGGGAACAGCCTCTGTTCCCAAGCGCACAAAGACTTCAGACATGGCGTCTGAAGCAAAGCTGCCCGTGTCACAAGTCAGGATCACCGAGTGAGGCAATTTGACCCCATTGAAGAGATAATCTGAGGGATACCAGCCGCTCACTCCATAAATACCCCGGTAGGTGAAGAATCCCACACCCTGGTTCAAGCCTTGGTTCATGGTGCTCTCAAAGCCAGAGCTGTAATTCTCGATGAAACTGTATTCCGGATTGGCCTCCTTGGCAACTTCGTGAACATGTTGAGTGACATACGCACAAGAGATTCCGGAACTGGTGGGGTCGCCGATCAAGAGCATCCGGTTCAGCCAGTCAGAAGCAGGAGAACTGAGATCGACGTTCTTTTCATAAGCGTAGATCTTATTGAGCATAGTTCCCAATTGTGCCAGATTCTCAGCCGAGATCCTGCCGATAAAAGCATCGCCCAGCGCATCATCGCCACTGAGGAAAGTGTAGGTGTCATCCCCCTCTCCGTTGTAACCGGATTCCACCTCATACCAGGTGGGAACGGAGAAGCTCCCGGACACATCTCCCACCAGTATAATGTAATCGGGACGCGTCTCCGAATTGTTGTACAATGTCTTTATATAAGCTTTGATGGCAACACTGTTATTACCCGCGACCGCTGTGCTGGCAACCGTTACGTCGATGCCCTTCTGGCGTTTCCAAGCCACAAACTCCTTGAGCTTGGCATTGAAGATGGAGTTGTTATATTCCCCGTGTATAATCAGCGCTTTGGGGTTCTGAGGTCCTTGCACCAGATTACGAAAGTCTGCAAAGTTCAGGATATTTGCCTCATAGATTTCTCTAAAAGCAGCGCTGTATGTAGTATAGGGAGTCCCCGGTCCGTCGGGATAGCTGAGCTCAATCGTCACGCGGATTGCCTCATAACTGGAAAAACTACCACGAACAGGATCCCAGGAAACTGGGCAACTCTGCAAGCTGAGGACTCTAAAATCCCGCAGCCAGGCATCCCCGCTGTTGGTCACCTGCTCCAGGGGATAGCTTTGCCGGCTGTTATAGGCTTCGGAGAGGACCATCCCGCGGTTGGATCCTGCCACCACTGGCAAAGGTAGATCGGCAGAAGTCTCTCTGAGGCCGGAGCATTCATAAGTCACTCTGTAGCTGGCATTAGCAGGGATTGCCACCATGCCGGCATAGACCGGAAGATCAGGGTAACCTTCTGAAGCAGAACTCGCAGCTCCTGCCATGCTGAGACGGCTATAGACTATGCCATCAACGCTTTCACGCTCAACCTCCAAAGCTCCGGGTTGAAGCTCCAGGATTATCCTGCTCTGGTCACTGCTCTCCAGCCTGAAACCAGGTGCAGCCTCCAAGGCGCAAAGTATCCCTCCAACGCTCAGCAGCAAAGCCAGCGTTACTATCCTCAACAATCGTGTCCGAATCGATCCATGTCGCAGAACCATATCCAAGACCTCCTCCATTCTTTACATGTTATCGCTATTCTATGCAATAATTATTCCATAGATTCCTCATGTGATATAACCGTCAGGTAAAACTCTTGTGCCCTTTACTCAAGCGGTGGCGGGGGTTAGTTCCCTGGATTCTTCTGAACAGCGCAATCAGCCCAAGCTGTCAACAAACTTAACAATTAGGGTTTAGCTGTAGACTGAGAGTGAGGTGTGAGAAGTGAGATGTTAATGCTGCGCGGGTGTCGCTTGCGGGGAAGCTACCGAAATAGAACACGGATGACTGGATCGACTGGATAGATAGAACTCTGATAACCTGATCTACCTGATTTACCTGATGAAATAGAACGCAGATGACTGGATCAACAGGATGGAATGCTATTGTCCCCTGTAGGGGCAGACCTGTGTGTCTGCCCCTACAAGTTCATGGTGAAGAGTTAATGGTGAATAGAGCGAAGCCTTTGTCTCCCAGCTACGTATTTACTGGACTTGTCACTGGTCACTCGTCACTCGTTACTTCCCATATCCATAACTTAATACAGGATAAGTCTTTCCTTAGCCAAGGTTAAGGATAGGTTAAGGCTACGTTAAGGCTACGTTAAGGGAATGAAGGAGAGAGCAGGGGGGGTGGGGGTTTATGAAAAAAGCTCTTGACTGAAACAAGCGGATACTCAGGCTTTGCAGAATGTGTCGAAAAGGCTTCGGCACACAGATCATGGGAGGTTCATACCATGCATAAGGCAGTTTTGATAGCGGTGTTTTCGCTGGTCTCAAGATGCGCTTTTGCCCTGGCGGGCTTTGGCGTGTTTGGCCCGGTATCTTTGGACACCGTGAACCCAGCTTTGAGTTTAACAGCCCCCAACGGAGGTGAATCCTGGCGTGCCGGCAGCACCAAAAACATCCGCTGGATAGCATCTGACAATCATTTTGGGCTTTTCCCGATACAGCTATACTACAGTGTGAATGGAGATCCTTTCACCTCGCTCTGTGTCCCTGTGGCAAACACCGGAACCCACTCCTGGCGGTTGCCCTGGCTCACCTCAAACACTGCATTGGTGCAGATCGTAGCTCTGGATAGGTTTGGGAATAGCACCAGCGCTCAATCCGCAGCATTCTTCTCAATTCTTGCCACTGCTCCCCGGGCTCCTGAGGGTTTAACTATTGCTGTGCTGAACGATACAGACGTTTTCCTGTCCTGGTTTCCTGTGGTGGAAAACGGGGATGGTTCCTCTGTAGTCCCGGACGGGTATCAGGTTCTGTTTTATCCGGATCCTTATAGTATTGAAGGCTCTGTTGTGCTGGGAGCTTGCACGGAAACCTGCTTCACTCATGAAAATGCAGCACTGGATTGGGCGAGAGGCTTCTATCGGGTGGTGGCATATACCGAGAACTCTCCAGAGTTATTATCCGGAGCGGAGCAGCACAATCCCCTGACGAACGAAGAAGAGGAGGAGCAATGAAGCTCTTTTGTGTATCTTTGATGCTGATTCCACTGCTGCTCTGGGCAGTGCAGACTCCTCCCAACGTGGAGATTGTGGACGTTTCTCAGCGCACCGACGGCAGCAAGATGGTCGATATTGTCTATAACCTCACCGAACCCGAGGGAGAATTGTGTGACGTAACCCTCTATGTCTCTACCAATGATGGCCAAAGCTACGATCTGGTTCCCTCGGAAAACCATTTGAGTGGGGCTGTGGGAGAGAATATTGCCTCCGGTACCGGCTTGCAGATTGTCTGGGATCTGGCTGCAGAAGGCTATCAGATGGATGCGGATGACTTCTGGTTCAAGGTGATAGCCGAAGACAACAGCTCTCCCGGTTATCCTGCCACTTTCATCTATGTGCCGGGTGGAACTTTTAACTGGAATGGCTCTGATATCACGATATCCAGCTTCTGGGTGGATAAATATGAGATCACTCAATTCCTGTATCAGGAGGTCATGAAAAAGAATCCCGCCCAGGGCTATGGCTCCGGAGCTCAATATCCGGTTTACCGGGTATCATGGTACAACTGCGTGGAATATTGCAACAAGCGCAGCCTCCGGGAAGGGCTTCAGCCGGTTTATATCTTTGGTGATGAAGGGGTTGATCCGGTAGATTGGCCGGCAGGTTGGGATAATGATTTTAACAGCCATGATTTTATCTCCTGTGATTGGACGGCCAATGGATACCGTCTGCTCTCCTACATGGAGTGGATGTTCACGGCTGGAGGCGGTAACAATGCCCATGGCTACACCTACTCCGGCTCTGATATCCTGAGTGATGTGGCCTGGTGGGCTGGCAATAGCGGTAACAGCTCGCATATCGTGGGAACAAGGCAGGAGAACGAGCTGGGGATCTATGATATGACGGGAAACGTCTGGGAATGGGTCTGGGATCGCTGGGATACTCAGTGGGACCCCGGGGATTGCACAGATCCTCATGGACCCGCCGGTGGAGTTCATCACGTCACCTGTGGTGGAGGATACAGCACAGCAGTAACCTATTGTCCACTTTCCTGGTACAACTGTGGTAACCATGCAGACACAGTTTATTGGAACACCGGCTTCAGGGTATGTAGAAATGCGGAGGAGATAGAGGAGTAGGGATTAGAAGGCTGGGGGTATTGATTACAATCGATAAAACATACCAATCGTTCTGTTACGAGGGGCTTACACACCCTCGCTATGATCTTTCGCCCTCAAAGGGCTTTGTAAATGGGCGGTACAGCGACCGCCCCTACTAAGCGAAGCAGCGCAGCTCTGTTCACTGATCACTTACAGAGTGTTTCCGCCAATTCGGAGATTGGCAGACCAATGAGGCGAAGCAGCGCAGCTCTCTAATCTCTTATCCCTAGTCCCTAGTCCCTAGCCTTAGAACTTCCTGACCACGCGGATGCCGTGGGAATTGGACATCAGGTTCGGCGGGGCATAGAATCTTCTGGTCACGGTGCAGTTGCTGGCATCGGTGCTGAAGCTTCCGCCTCTGATCACGCGGTAGAGCCCGGTGGCAGGGCCGCTGGGATCGGTGGTATCTGTGGGAGGATACTCGTTGTAATAGATGTCCCAGCAAAATTCCCACATGTTTCCGCTCATGTCGTGCAGTCCCAGCTCATTGGGTTCTTTGAGGCCGGTATTGATTGGCTCGGTGCAGTTTCCGCTATACCAGGCCACTTCATCAATACTGTTGGAACCGCTGTAGGTATAACCATGGGATTGGCTTCCTCCGCGAGCGGCATACATCCATTCCATTTCGGTAGGTAAACGGTAACCTGTGGCGTTAAAATCGCAACGGAGCTGAGTGTGATCTGCTATCCATTCGATAGGCCAATCCACTGGGTTGGTGCCATAGGTGCTGTAGCTGTAGCAGGGGGTGAAACCTTCGACCATGCTGCGCAGATTGCAATAGGCAATAGCCTGCACCCAGCTAACGCTGCCCACGGGACGGTCGGGAACTATCTCTTCCATATCCAGCATTATGTAATCCCATTCCAGCTCGGTCACTTCTCTTCTGGAGATGTAGAAGGCGGAGATGTTTACATTGGCTGTTCCGTTGTGGAAAGATCCGGCAGGAACCAATTGAACCTGTTCGGCCAGGCTGATAATGTAAGAAGCGCTCACCACTTCGCTGGGCTGCCAGTTTGCCAGATAGGCTCTGGCTTTGAGCATGGTGTTGCCGTTGATAGGGATGGCCTGGGTATAGACCGCAGAGGTTTCTATGGGGTCGCTGCCATCAATGGTGTAGCGGATCTCGGCGATGGAATTGGGATGGGTGATGGTTACGCTCTGTGGGGTGGAGTATTGCCCTGCAGGAAGATTGAAGATGGGAGGCTCAAGCTGCATATTGTAGCTCACGCTGGAGACCACGCTGGGCAGCAGACCTTCTTTGAAAGCTTTGGCTTTGACCGTGACTGCTCCAGAGACCATAAAGGGTGCTGAATAGAGGTTTGTAGTCTCGCTGGGATTGGTGCCATCGAGTGTGTAACGAATCTCGGCTCCGGGTGTGGCGCAGGTGAGGGTGACGCTATGAGCGCCGGGGAAGTATCCACCATCGGGACTGATCACCACAGGTTGCACGGCGGTAGCACCAAAGGTATAGGTTGCTGTGGCAATCGGGCTGGAGAGGTATCCTGCTTTGAAAGCGCGAGCTTTGAGCACGGTGTTTGTGTTGATCTGCAGATCACCATAGTACACTTGAGAATCCTTGGTGGGATTGGTGCCGTCCGTGGTGTAACGGATGGTTACGCCATAAGAGGGACAGTGGATAAAGACATTTATGGTCTCGTTGTATGCACCGCTGGGAGGATCTATCTGGAGAGGGGCAATAGGCTCATCCTCGGGAGATGTGGGGTTGTTGTCGCAGGAAAGAATGAACAGAGCGAGGATGGCCAGGAGGATTAGTAACAAGCTTCTTTTCATGTCTGCTCCGGGGCTACAGCTTGGCGCCGATACTGAAGATCAGGGAACGCAGCTTCACGGCATCACGAACTCCGCTATCGCCCAGTTTATTCATGCCAAAAGTGAGTCTCAAATCAAAGACAAACTCATCTTTACCGATGCCAAACTGGAAGATATCCTTCAGCCTGAACCCTGCTCCCACGATCAGATCTGTCTTGGTGGAGCCAAACTTGTCGCTGCCACTTTCGAGACGTTCTGAAGTGTAGTATGAGGTGGGATCGCTGTCTGTCAGGCTATCCTGAGTAAAGTCCTGCACGGAGCTATCCAGGGCGTTCACGCCTCCCTCAAGCTCGCTGTTTTGGTTCAAAAGCATGGAGACAGAGGCTCCTCCATAGATAAAAGCGCCTTGATAATTGCCTTCACGCTCATCGGCGGTAAGCTCCTGATTGAGGCTGAACATCACAGGGATTGTGATGTAATCTGCTGTTCCCGTGATGCTTCCTTTGAGAGAATCGGCAAAGCTCTGCGAGAGGAGTGCGCTGTTGGTGAGAGGAACGGCACCGGTAAACTTGTGCGAATAAGCCAGACGTTGCCAGAGGATTTCGGTGTGCAGGCGGATGGAATCCACTTTTCTGGTGAGCAGCACAGAACCATAGAGCCCGGCATTGTGAGACAACCCGGCTTCATTCTCCTGGGAACGCATCCTCAAATAGCCCAGATCTCCAGGGCTGGCACCGAGTTCTTTGAGGTCATAACGTAATTCATAATCGCTGTCGCTACCAAAAAGTTCTGAGCCTCCAATGCCATATTTGAGACCCCAGTCAATATCCAAAGACCATAAACAGCCAATGGAAAACAAAACCAAGACCGTTATCAAAACTGAGCGCATACTTACTCCTTTAGTTCTATGTAAGCTGAGGCTGTGCGCCTTCCCTCAACCGGGGAAAAAGGGCACATTACCAATAAATTCACCTAATGAAGCCGGAGAAAAAAAGTCAAGATATTTGTGAGTAAGAAGACTATATTCGGCAAAGCTCCCCATATGAGAGGGTGAAAAGCCTAAACAGTTCAGTCGGAATCCGGCTTCCAACCGTAGATACTCAAGTCAACTTTGTGGTTCTTTACCAGGATGCCCTCGCTCTGCAGCAGCTCCGCTTGCAGATCACCCCCAGCCTCAGGAGGCAGGGCAATCTTGCCTGAGGCACTAACTACTCTGTACCAGGGCAGATTGTGCTTTCTGCTGCAGGAACTCAGTAGCCGTGAGACCAGCCTGCCGCCATTGGGATAACCAGCCAGGCTGCCAATCTGGGAGTAGCTTGCCACTCTTCCAGAGGGGATACTGCGGATGAGCTCCAGGATGATCTCCGAGCTGGTCTGCATCAGTACTCAAAGAGCGAGCGGATCTCTGCTTCGCTCATGGTGCGCATCATCTGCTGACCTTCTTCGATGATGGAGCTAAAGAGCTCACGCTTTCCCTGCTGAAGCTTCATGATCTTCTCTTCCACAGTGCCCAGGGTTATGAGACGGAAGACGTTCACTTTGTTCACCTGTCCGATGCGATGAGCCCGATCAATGGCCTGAGCCTCGACCATGGGGTTCCACCAGGGATCAAAGAGTATCACGGTGTTGGCAGTGCTGAGATTCAAGCCTGTTCCGCCTGCCTTGAGGCTGATCAGGAAGAGCCGAAGCTGAGGATCCTGATTGAAGCGATTCACCTGCGCCATGCGTTCCTTGGTCTGTCCATCCAGATAGGCATAGTTCAATCCCTGCTTATCCATCTCTGCCCGGATGATGCGTAGCATGCTGACAAACTGGCTGAAGATGAGGATCTTGTGCCCGCTATTAAGAGAATCCTGCACCAGTTCCATCAGCAGTTCCAACTTGGCAGAAAGCTCCGGATCGGGCAGGATATCGGGATTGGCGAGGTGGGGATGGTTGCAGACCTGGCGGAGCTTGGTGAGTGCTGCCAGGATGTGGATATAGTTTGTCTCTTCTGGCTTTCTGTCCGGGAAAAGCTTCTGCCTCACATTGTCCAAGATCTGCAGGTAAAGCTTCTCCTGCAAAGGATTGAGCTTGCACCAGGAAACTTGTTCCTGCTTGTCCGGCAGCTCCAGCAACACATCTTTCTTGATGCGCCGCAGGATAAAAGGACTCACTGCCTTATGCAATCTCCCGCGGTTGCTTTCTGCCTGCTCGCTGTGAATATACTCCTTCTTAAAGGCTGAAAGAGTCCCCAGATAACCCGGCATCAGAAAGTCAAAGATAGACCAGAGCTCGGTGAGATCGTTTTCAAACGGGGTTCCGGAGAGCGCCAGACGGTGATTGGCCTGCAGCTTCTTGATGGCAGAAGTACGCTGGGCAGTAACGTTTTTGATGTTCTGCGCCTCGTCCAGGATCACCCAGTGAAAGGGCATCTGCTTCAGAGTGTTGATCTCATTGAGCACCAGGGAATAGGACATAATGATGAGCTGCACGTTCGGGGTTGAAAGCAGCTTCTGGCGGTCTTCGCGGTTGCCTTCCACCACCAGATAACGGATATTGGTGTGAAACTTCTCGATCTCTGCCGCCCAGTTGTAGAGCAGCGTCTTGGGACAGATCACCAAGCTGCAACTATCCGAGGGAGCGGAGGCGAGCACAGAGAGAGTCTGCACCGTTTTTCCCAGACCCATCTCATCGGCAAGAATGCCATTCAGCCTGTATTTGGCAAGCATCTTCAGCCAGGAATGCCCGGCTTTCTGATATCCGCGGAGCACAGTCTGCAGATAGAGCGGCAGGCTGTCTTCCTTGTGCTGTTTGCGTGCCAGAAGCTCGCTGAACATCTGTTGCAGATACTCATCTCCCAGAATGCGCATCTCGGTATTATCCTGCATCAGCCTCTGATAATAAGGGATATTCATCAGGCGGGCTCTATAGGTAGCATCGGCTCTGGCTTCGCTGCGGGCAATCATCTTATCCATGTCAAAGAAGACTTCCGGGTTGCTGATAAAGATCATCCGGCCATCCTGAGTATGCAGATATTCGGAACCGGATTTGAAGTATTTGCGCAGCTCTTCATGGCTGAAGCTGAGGTCTTTGTAGCGGTAATTGAGCTCGTAGTTGAACCATTCAATCTCATCGCTCTGCCTGGCCTGAAGTTCCACCTCCAGATGCGCTTTATAGACAAAGTCCCGCTCGATCTCTTCTTCGATCTCGATATCCCAATCCTTCTCACTGAGCTCAAAGATGCACTTCTTGAGCTGCTCGATTGCAGCAAACCCATCAAAGAGCAATTCACTATACTCTTCCAGACGGTTCAGATCTGCCTGAGGCAGGCTTCTATAGAGCTCTTCCACCTGCTCGGTCACCGAGGCGGGGATGCGATACCAGCGATCACTCTCCTCTGCTTCGGGATCTGCCTGATACCTCACGAGGGGTGAACGGAAGCGCAGAACGGAGATCGGCAAGCTCTCTCCATCGGGATAGAGCAGGTTACCCTTGAGGATATAAGCCTCGTCCATCTTGCGCAGTTGAATCTGCACCTTGGGGATCTCATCCACGATGGCAGGGAGCACGATACGTTCGTCAAAATCCAGATAAATATCATATTTACGCAGCTCGTGATAGACCAGAGTGCGGTAGTAAACCAGATCACGGGCACTGAGGATCAGATCGTTGGAAAAGAGCCTGTCGATCTGAGAATTTCCCAGCGGCAGCCAGACTTTGTAGATTTGGTTGCGGAAAAACAGCCAGGTGGGCAGGCCTTCAAACCAGGTGGAGAGCTCATCGACTATCACAGCATTGAGCCGGAAGTTCTTTCTGCCTGCCGGCTCGATTCTCAGACTGAGGGGATAGGCCTGAGTGTGAAAAAACAGCTCTTCGGAAGTCTCTTTCACCAGCACCTTGCGTCCGGATTTTTCCAGATAAGCCAGAGCGGTGGGAAAGCTCTTTTTATAGATCGTATAGAAGCTGGATTTCTGGCTGTGCGCCGCCCGATTGTTATGAACATACTGCCAAAATCTCAGCTCGTCGTCGCTCAAGATTCTGCCCTGATCCAGGATTTCCTTTTGTTTGCGAATGCCCATCTGATCTGGGATTTCTCCCTGGCTGAGGTGAATCAGCTCGGGAAGCCGCAAGGCCAGATAGGCACCGTAGTGGATTCTGAGCTTATCTGTCTCAGGATTGTAAATACCTTCGATCTGAATGGAGGCGTCTTCCAGCTTGCGGATCAGGGCTTCCGGAGCCCGCAGAGCCTGGCTGTTGCAGGTCTCCACCAGCGGTAGATCCAGAATCTCGCTCTTGAGATTGAAATAGGCATAGCGCAGCACGGAAAGGTAGTGACGGCAATTCTCGTCCTCGGGGCAATCCTTGCAGCTATGCGAAAGGATGCTGCCAGAGGTAGGATCATAGACCAGATCTACCATGGCGGGAAATTCCTCCCGCCTCTGAGGAGAAGCGTAGAACCGCATGTGGATGCGGCCTTCTTCATCCCGGTATTTCCAATGCAGAAGTTCTCCAGCTTCCAGAGCGATCACCGCATGGTTAAAAACCCAGGAAGTGGAGTGTTCATGGTAGTCTTTACTAAATAGCTTGGCCACAAAACTCCTTTATCTGGTGCGGCAAAGTCTCATCCCGTTGGTCAGGGAGCTTTTCCAGGGAAAGTCATAAGAACGGTTTGTTGCTTTTGAGAAACGGGCGCCATACTTCCAGGAACCGCCTCGCAAGACTTTGTCCTGGCTGGTGGTATTGTTCACCGGATTGGTGGTGTTACTCAAGGAATAGAAATTATTGGCATACCAATCGAGGCAGTATTCAGAAGCATTCCCTCCCATATCATACAAGCCAAGTTCATTGGGTTGCAGCTGTTTGACAGGGTGGGGCATACCATTGCTGTTTCCGGAATGCCAGGATACTTGATTGGCTTGGTTTGAGCCTACATAAGTATAGCCTCCGCTGGAGTTTCCTCCCCTGGCAGCAAATTCCCACTCCGCTTCCGTGGGCAAACGATAGCCGTTCGCTTCCTGATCCACTTCCACATAACCACCGCTCCAGTGAGGAGGATTGTCCTCTCCATTGATGCTGTAAACTGGTTTGAGATTCTCCGCCCGACTACGGCGATTGCAGTAATCTATAGCGTCGAACCAGGATAGATTATGAATGGGTAGATCAGGTCCCCGGTATCTGGATGGATTGATCGGCATCAAAGCGTCCCACTCTGCTTGAGTGAGCTCGGCTTTAGCCAGATAGAAACTGCCCACCGTTACCTGATGCACGGGTCGCTCATCCGCTTCAGAGCTGTTGGAACTGCCCATCATAAAAGTTCCGCCTTCTACATAGGAAAAATCCTGATCGCTTATCGAACTCTCTTCCACATATCCGGTCAGCTTTCTGAGGCCTGAAGGCAGCATGTGAGCGAAGTTCCTGCCCACCGTAACCACCAGCACTACTACAACCAGTGCGGCAACGATCAAAAGCGGCACCAAAAAGCGCGCCTTGGCTTTGGGCTTGGCTGGGGCTGTATTTGCCTGCGGTGGATCGGGCTTTGCCTCCGTGGAAGAAGCATGGGTCTCAGGTTCCGGAATTGCATCCGGGACAGGCTCGGCAGCCGGATTGGGCTTGACAACTCTCACCACTTTGATGGGTTTTCGCGGTGTGGAAGCGTTGGATTCAAGGCTGCTCAGATTCATGCCGGGAGAGTATTTCAGCACCAGATAGAAATCTCCCTCGGCTTCAAAGATGGAATAAACTCTTTTGCCTTCAGAAGTATGAGCTCCCGAAAGGAACTCCTGCTTCAGCTTTTCAAATAGTGCGGAATCCTGCCTGGCAACCGTACTTAAGAGAGCTTCATCACTCTCTTTGGCAAAGTCACGGGCCAGATACAATATCCCCTCCTCACCGCTATCCAGGATAGAGATGATCTCATAACTGCCTGCTTTACTTCCAATTGATAGCATTTTTACCTCCTGATTGAAGCTGATAAGTATATTCTGGATAAGAGGCTTCTTGTCAAGACATTTCGACGTGTGTTTTGTTGTGGATCGATGAACTTTGTCACTTTCCCTATCTCCCTGCTCTCTCACTGGATTCTTTAACGCTTCTTTAACGATCCTTTAGCGATCCCTTAGCGAAAGCTAAGGAAAGGCTTATTCTGTATTAAGTTATGGCTTCTCCAAGGAATTAGGGACTAGGGACTAGGGATTAGAGGGTGATCGTATAGCTGGGAGACTGCGGCTTCGCCGTCGATTCAGCTTGACAATTTGGGGCAAGCAAAAAGCATGAGTAGAATAGGTGGATTGTTGTTATGGATGTTATCCGAATTAGCCAAATGATTAAGGATTATGACCTTGGCAAGATCAAGGTAAGAGCATTGTGCGGTGTTGACCTCAATATCCGCAAGGGGGAATTTGTGGCAATTATGGGACCATCGGGCTCCGGCAAGAGCACTTTGATGCATATTATCGGTTGTTTGGATCGTCCCAGCTATGGAGACTATTTTCTTGATGAGCAATTGGTTAGCGCATTACCCAAAAGTGAACTGTCTCAAATTCGCAACAAGAAGATTGGCTTCGTCTTTCAATCCTTCAATCTTCTTCCTCACCTGAACATCCAAAAGAATGTCGAGCTGCCCCTGATGTACAGCGGAGTGAGTGTGCGAAAGCGCAGCCAGAAGGCTATTGAGATCCTGGCCAGCGTGGGGCTGGAAGACCGCCTGCGGCATAAACCCTCGGAGCTTTCCGGAGGGCAGAGACAGCGTGTGGCTATCGCCCGGGCAATTGTGAATGAACCATCCATTCTTTTGGCAGATGAACCCACGGGGAATCTGGATTCCCAATCCGGTGGGGACATCCTGGAAATCTTTAACAAGCTGCATCAGGCCGGCAACACCGTGATCATGGTTACTCATGATTCCGCCGTGGCAGCCAGGGCCGACCGGGTGATCAGAATCATAGACGGAAACATTCAAGATGGCGATCTCGCTGGCTGAATCCCTGCACATCGGCTTTGCTGATATCTGGACCCGTAAAGTCCGCAGCATTGTCACCATCTTTGGGATTGTGCTGGGTGTGATGTCTATCATGGTGGTGCTGGCAATTGTGAATGGCATGAACAAAACCACCATGCAGTGGATGAACGAACGCGGGGGACTCACCCGCATAGATGTGGAACGCAACTGGAGCTACGACTTCTCCAAGGGTGGCAAGCCAGAGTTTAGCCTGAGGGAAATTAACTATCTCAAAGGCCAGCTTCCCGAGTTGAAAGCCTTCAATTCCACCATCGGCAAAGGAGATACTGAGCTGGGCCGGGGCGAAAACAAGACGATGGCTGACCTGCAGGGAGTGATGCCCGATATGGTGCTGGTCGAAGATTGGCTTCCCGAACAGGGCAGATTCATCAAAGACCTCGATATGCAGGGCAACAACGATGTCGTTGTGCTGGGTTCAACGGTTGCCCGGGAGATTTTTGGCTCCCGCAATCCTCTGGGACAGCAGGTGACCCTTAGCTCCGAAACAGTTTCTCTGGATGCCTCTGGGCAACCACAAAGCGGGATGAAAGCTTTTCAACTGGAAGTGATCGGCGTCATGAAAGAACGCCAGATGGAAGGCATGGGCGGCGGACCTTGGGGCGGAAACATGCTGGAGTATTTGAACAAACGTGCTTTTGTGCCGCTTTCCACCATGATCAACAAATTGGATCCCAACCAGCAAATCAGCAGCCTTGAGCTGAAAGCCAATGATACCGAATCTGCCGGAGAAATCCGCCGTAAAGTAGAGGAACTGGTGCTGAATCTCAAAGGTGGCAAACGGCTTTTCTCGATCGTGAGTGCCAGCGAGCAGATGCAGCAGATGAAGCAGAACAGCATGATCTTCTCTGTGATCTTTGTGCTAATAGCCGTGATCTCACTGCTGGTGGGCGGAATTGTGATCATGAACATCATGCTGGCCTCGATCAAAGAACGCACCCGGGAAATCGGAGTGCGGCTGGCGATTGGAGCCCGGCGGCGGGACATCTTTACCCAGTTTTTGGTGCAGACGGTTCTGATCACCGGCTTGGGTGGAGTCTTTGGCGTTGTGGCAGGCTACTCCATTCTGGGAATGGTGGGTAAGTATCTGGGCGTGGAAGTGGCTGCCTCTGCCCAAATGATCTGGATAGCGCTTTTTGTATCGGTCGGGGTGGGCTTGATCTTTGGCATTTTGCCGGCAGTTCGTGCCAGCAATCTGGATCCCGTTCTGGCTCTGAGGGAAGAGTGATGAAACAGGCAAAGACTCCCTTCTGGAAAAGCTTGTGGGATTTACTGCTCAGCTATCTGAAGCTGCCCTTTCGCGACTTTGTGGTGCTCTACAATGTCTTTACTCATCCCCGCAAACGCCAGCTCATCCTCAAGAATAGCTGGAGCTTCCTGAGGGTCTTTTACAAGCGCATAACGACCGAGGGGGTGCTGAAGGAATCGGCTTCACTCACCTATATCACTCTTCTGGGGTTTATTCCCTTTATAACGTTCATAGTGCTGATCATCCCCGATCTGCCGTTCCTGGATTTGCGGAGCAAGATCAATGAACTGCTGGTGAATAACCTGATGCCAAATTCTGCTGCAGCGGTCACCAGCTTCATCGGTGGGCTTTTACAGCAAAGGACGGGCTTCAGCACCTTTGGCTTCATTCTGCTGATCTTTTCCTCCTACTCTCTCTTCCGGGTGATCCGCAATACTTTTGATAGAATCTTAAGCATGGATGAGAGCCCGGTGCTGGATTGGCTGAGCTATATCATCAAGTTCTTTGGCACTTTGATCGTGGGGATCCTGATCATGCTGGTGCTCTTTTCCACCAGCTCCATGCCTTTGATAGGAAAGCTCCTAAAGTATTCCTTCCTCACGCAGCAGCTTCTGAATATCATCCCCTTCTTCCTGCAGTTCTTTGCTCTGATCTTCCTCTACCTGATCCTGCCTTCTATCAGAGTGAAACGGGGAGCTTTGTTTCGGGGTGCTTTTTGGACTACTGTGATCTGGACAATGATTAAGAGCTTGTTTGATTGGTATATCTACAACCTCACAAACTATCAGGCTGTTTACGGCTTGCTCTCCGTTTTGCCTATCACTCTGCTCTGGATCTATGTGAACTGGGTGGTGATCATTGGGGGGATTGTGCTGGTTTCCGTGCTGGATCAGGGTAACAAGCTCTCGGTGGCCAAGAACGAACCCAAACGCGTGGTGCGCATAACCGTGGAAATGTTTAGCAACCGCACTCTGAACAAAAGGCTGGAAAGCTATATCCGGCGCAGTGACCTGAAAGATTTTGTAAATGAAATAGAAGAGGACGAAGAAGAATGACCAAATATGCTTTGATCAGCGTTTTCGACAAATCAGGCATCGAAGCTGTGGCTATCGAGCTGGAAAAGCTGGGCTATACCATCCTTTCCACCTCCTCCACGGCTCGGCATCTGAAGCAATTTTGCAAGAAAGTGGTGGAAGTCTCCGATCTCACTGGCTTCCCGGAGATACTGGGCGGACGGGTGAAGACTCTGCATCCGGTGATTCATGCCGGGATCCTGGCAGACAGGAGCAACCCAGAGCACACCAAGACCATGAAAGAGATGGAGATAGATCACATAGATATCGTGATCGTGAACCTCTATCCCTTTGCCAAGGTGCTCGCCGATCCAAGCTCCACCCGCGAGCAGGTGATCGAGAATATCGACATTGGCGGCCCTTCTCTTTTGCGGGCTGCAGCCAAGAACTATCGTCATGTGGCGGTGCTGACCCATCCTCACGACTATCAGCCCACTCTGGATTATCTTCACAAGGATGGAGAGATCCCGGAGACCTGGCGCCTGAATCTGGCCTTCAGAGCTTTTGCCAAGGTCTCGCACTATGATGCCGATGTGGCGGATTTCTTTGAGGAAGCCTATGCTCAGGGAGAGATTGCACCGCGCATTCCTGCCTATATCGACCTTTCCTGCACTCTGCATTATGACCTGCGTTATGGTGAAAACCCCCACCAAAGAGCCGGGTTCTACACAGATAGAAGGCAGGGCTGGGACTTAATCCACGGCAAGGTGCTTTCCTACAATAACCTTCTGGATATCGATGCAGCGCTCCGTGCCATCCGTCTTTACAAAGAACCCACCGTGATCATCTTCAAACACACCAATCCCTGCGGACTGGGTAGTGGCTATTCCCTGGCAGATGCCTATCGTAAAGCCTTCTCCACAGATACTATCTCACCTTATGGCGGGATCGTGGTGGTGAACCGTCCCCTGGATCTGGAATCTGCCGTTCTGATCAATAAGATCTTCACCGAGATCATCATCGCTCCTGCTTATGAGCCCGGCGTTTTGGAAAGTCTGGAGAAAAAGAAAGACCGCCGTCTGATCCGCTACGATGAAGAATTCATCGCCAAACCTGCCAATCCCTACCAGCTAAAAGCTCTCACCTGGGGATATCTGGTGCAGGATTGGGATCTCTGCCCGGAAGGGATTGAAGATTGGAAAGTTGTGAGCAAGCGGCAACCCTCTCAGGAGGAGTTTGAAGCCATGATCTTTGGCTGGAAGTGTGTGTCTTACTTAAACTCCAATGCCATCGCTCTCACTACCAAAGACAAAGCTATCGGCCTGGGCTTTGGCCAGACCAGCCGGGTGGATTCCACCACTATTGCTATAATGAAAGCCACAAAGTTTGGGCACGACCTCAGTTCTGCTGTCTGTGCCTCAGATGGCTTCTTTCCCTTCAGGGATTCGATCGATGAACTCTATCAACACGGCATCAAAGCAGTGATCCAACCCGGAGGTTCCAAGGGTGATGAAGAGGTCATCCGGGCCTGCAACGAACTGGATATTGCCATGGTCTTTACCGGAGTGCGTCATTTCAAACATTGAAAAGCAATTGACAGAAAAGGCAGCAGAAAAAAAGCTGTCTCAACTTGGGACGGAGATGTGTCCGAGCTGGTTTAAGGAGCACGATTGGAAATCGTGTATACGTGAAAGCGTATCTAGGGTTCGAATCCCTACATCTCCGCCATTTTTGTATCTAAACAAATGCGCTTCCTTCCGTTTGCCAGACTATCCCTTCTGCACAGAAGGAAATGCTCAATCCTCACTTATCAGAGGCGCATCAAGACTTTTTAGGAGTGTATCATGAAAAAGAACACTGGATATCTTATTCTGGCTTTGGTCATATTCCTGGTCTTAGCCTTTGGGGCTTTCTGGCTGGGTTATTCTTCAGGAAAGAGCTTTATGAGCCCGGGGAAAGTCTCTGTAGCCAAAAATAGCTGGCTGCTGATCAATCCACGCGGCCCGATCAAAGAATACAACGAAGTGGATATGGGCTCTTTCTGGGGTGGCGGGCAAGCCTCAGTGGAAGATATGACCCGTAGAATCCGCTATGCCGCCAAAGACAAGAACATCAAAGGCATCTTGCTGGAACCCAGCTTCATGGCTGTGAGTTACAGCTCTGTGCGGGAACTCGTCCTGGCTCTGCAGGATTTCCGCTCCAGCGGCAAACCCGTCTATGCTTTCGGCTCCAACTGGGGTCAAAGAGACTACTTTCTGTCTCTGGCTGCGGATAGCATCTATATGGATCCTTCCGCCTCGGCTGGTTTGATGCTGGATGGAGTCTCTGCCAACATCACTTTTTACAAAGAACTTCTGGATAAGATTGGCGTGAAGATGCATGTGCTCCAATCCGGAGAGTTCAAAGGCGCCGGAGAGCCCTATTCTCAGACCTCCCTCTCCCCGGGCACCCGTGCCAATCTTGAACGAGCCCTCAGAGGCAGATACGACATGCTTCTGGATGCTCTGGCCAAGAGCCGCAAGATCAGCCCCGAAGAAGCCAGACTGATCTTCGAAGAACGTGCCGATTTCTTTATCAGCGGTACTCAAGCACACGAGATGAAGCTGGTGGATGGCCTCTGCAGTGAAGACGAGCTTTTGGACAGGCTGAACATCAGGAAAGCCAATACTATCGAAATCGCCAAGTATTCGGACAAAGCTCCCATGAACCTGGGAAGCCAACGCATTGCCATCATCAACCTGAATGGAGAAATCTCTCCCGCCAACACCGGATATGGCAGCGAAGGCATCATCAGTGCCACCAAGGTACAAAGAATTATCGAAGACATCGAAGAAGACAGCTCCGTCAAAGCCGTGGTGCTGAGGGTCAACAGCCCCGGTGGCAGCGCTCTGGAATCCGAGCTGATCCATCGCAAGCTGAGCCGCCTCCAAGCCCGCATCCCCATTGTAGTCTCCATGAATGGCGTGGCAGCCAGCGGTGGATACTATATCAGCTGTGCTTCAAACTACATTATTGCCGATGAGATGACCATCACAGGCTCCATTGGCGTGATCATGATGATCCCCGAAGCCTCGGGTTTGGGAAGAAAGATTGGCCTGCGCAGTGAAAGCTTTGGCTTTGGCAAGTTCGCCAGCTCGGTTGATCCCCTCAATCCCTACGATCCGGAATTCATCGAATCTCTGCGTAGAAACTCCACCGGAGTCTATACGGAATTTAAACAACGAGTTATGGATGCCCGCGGCATCAGCCCTGAAGAAATCCAGGCTGTGGCCGAAGGCCGCGTCTTCAGTGCTGCAGACGCCAAAGAAAACAAACTGATCGACGAGATCGGAGGCCTCCGGGAAGCCATCGCAAAGGCCGCTGAACTGGCCAAGCTCACCGACTACCAGGTGCAGAACTATCCCGGCAAGAAAGGCTTTCACGAGCTTCTTATGGAGTTGAAGGACAACCCCATGTTTGCCGCTTCTTTACTCTCTAAACAGGAGCTCAGTCCCGAAGCCCTGGCCCAACGTCTCGTGGATACTCTAAAAGCCCGGCAGTGGCTCTATTATCTGCCTTACAATATGGAATAACATGAAAAAAGACAACTTAAACACAGAAATAATAGTGAACGTCCACCCCCTGGAAAAGCGGGTAGCAGTTCTGGAAGAGAACCGTCTGGTCGAGCTCTTTGTGGAGCGTCCGGACAAACAGAATCCCGTCGGCAACATCTACAAAGGGATAGTTAAAGACGTCCTTCCCGGCATGGGTGCCGCTTTCATCGATATCGGGCTGGAACGCACCGCCTTCCTGCATTATTCAGACATCGTGCTGGATTTCCTGGATGTCTTTGAAGACAACAAACCCGCCAAGCGTCCCAATCCTGCCGATTCCTCCAAGATCGGTCAATTGCTCAAGAGCGGACAGGAGATCATCGTGCAGGTGCACAAAGGCCCCATCGGTTCCAAAGGTGCCCGCCTCACAGGCCAGATCTCCATCCCCGGTAAATACTTGGTGCTCTTCCCCAACAAAAGCAAGATTGCCATCTCCCGCAAGATATACAATCAGAACGAACGCAACCGCATCCGCAATATCCTTTCTGCCATCAAAGATCCTTCCTATGGCCTGATCGTTCGCACCGAAGCTGAAGGCTGCGAGGAAGATGAGTTTAAAAACGAATACAACGCCCTGGCCAAGACCTGGCGCTTGATAGAGAAGCAGCTAAAATATGCCAAGGCACCGATCTGCGTCTTTGAAGAAAATGCCCTGGAAAACTATCTGATTCGCGACCTCTTTGGTGATCACGTTGACCGCCTGGTGGTGGATAACAAAGTCTTTGCCAAGAGCATCACAGGCCAATTGGAAGACATCTCTCCCGATCTGATCTCCAATATCGAGGTTTACAAGGAAGACTCTCCCATATTCGACGCCTGGGGCATAGAAAAGAAGATAGAGACCATCTTTCATTCCCGTGTTTATCTGCCTTCCGGCGGCAATATCAAGATCGAGCAGACCGAAGCTCTGGTCGCCATCGATATCAATACCGGCAGCTTCACGGGAAAATCGAACTATGACGAGACCGTGAAACGCACCAATGTCGAAGCTGCTGCCGAGGTTGCCCGCCAGATCCGCCTGCGTGATCTCTCCGGTGTGATCGTGATCGACTTCATCGATATGAGCAATGAATCCCACAAGTCTGAAGTTTTGGAAACCCTGAAGCGCGGCCTGCGCCGGGATAGAGCCAAAAACAAGGTCTATAGCTTCACAGATCTGGGCTTGGTGGAAGTAACCCGCAAACGCATGCGTTCCACCCTGATAGCCAATTTCTCGGAGCCCTGTCCTTTCTGTAACGGCAGCGGACGCATTATCTCCAAGGATGCCATTATCATGAGGATCTACCGCTGGCTCAGCCGGGCGGAATACTTCGTGATGGGCAAGAGTCTGAAGATAGCCGTTAACCCCGATCTCTTTGAGTACATCAAGAGTAATATGCAGCACTTTGTGGCTTTTAAAGACCAGATCGAATTTATCCCCAACGCCGATATCAAGCACGATCTCTTCAAGATCTTCCTGCAACCGGGAAATTCGGATATCACCAGCCGGTATCTATAAGTGACAAGAGACGAGTAACCAGAGCTGCGCTCTGGTAGAGGCGGTCGCCGTACCGCCTTTTTGAGTGGTGAAGTGATGAAGTGGTGGAGTGTGCTGCGCTGCTTCGCATTTTGGTCTGCCAAACTCCGATTTGGCAGAAACCCTCACGTAGAGACGTGACAGGCGATAGCAGTTGGGGTGGCAACCTCCTGGTTGCCACAAAGGCCGGAGGCCTTTCCTACAGGCAGCTCCGCTTTATACGATCTATTCGCTGTTCACTGCTCACAGTTCACTAATTCCGCACTCATAATTAACGCATCTCATACCCATGTGACACGCATGATTTTACATGGGTGTCACATGGGTGTCACATGGGTGTCTCATGCGTGTCGTCTCAGTTAGGAGTTAGAAAGGGGAAACAAAGAACGAGTGACAAGATCGTAGGTGAAGCTGGGACATCAGTCTTGAACTTGACCAAATATATCATGTAGATCTGCTTCATCTGCGTGCTAACAATCATAGAAAGAATCTGCGTTATCTGCGTGCTCTTCAAATAAATCTGCTTGTCCAGACGATCAAACAACTGCATTCATCCGTATAACCCCGGATTTAACTTGACAAGCAGAATTATCCCATTTATCTTGTGAGTATCGTCTTGAAGCTATGCTCAAGGCAACTAATACAACAGAACATTCGAAAAGGAGCCAAAATGAAGAATCTCGTTTTCACGATTCTTATTCTCACAGTTGTTGGAGCGTGTGGCGCAAGTATTTTCGATTACTTCACCACAATTTACAATCAGGCCAGAGAGCACGTGGTTGACCTGGCAGATGATGATTATGCCTTTGCACACACCGGAGCCGTCTTTGGTGGCTTGGTGGAAGAGGATGAAGTCCTCTCCATGAACTATGGCCTGGAGAGCGGCGTGAGCTACAACGTCTTCCTCTTTGGCGATGAAGATGCCAACGATCTGGACATCAAGATCTATGCCGAAGATGGCGATATGATCGAATCCGATACAGCCGTCAGCAGTTCCGCTCAGATCACCTTCACCGTTCCTGAGGACGGGAATTATAGAGTAGAAGCAATCAACTATTCTTCCGATGCCAGCGTTTTCATGCTGGGTGGCATTATGGCCCAGGGAGATAGCCACAGCAATTCCGCAGAACTCTTTAACCAGGCCTTTAACCGCATGATTGCCAAAGGACAGGAGCTGGACGAAGAAGAAGATATCTATTTCTTTTCAAATTCAATCTGCTTTGGCGGCGGAGTGGTTCCAGAAGGCGAGAATGGCTGCGTCTATGATCTCGAATTCCCAGACGATTCAGATATATGGGCTGCTGCTGTGGCCGCAGATAACTGCGACGATGTCGATGTCAAGATCACCCGTCAGGACCGCAGAGCTAATGTCGATACCGATTGGTATAGCGATGATGCAGAATTGATCTGCTCCGAAGCTTCCACCGAGGCCGTTTCATTGGTTGAAGGCGAAGTTGAGGAAGATGAGAACTATGCCGTTAAATACCGTAACTACTCTTCCGATGGCGATACCTTCGTGGTCTATTTCATAGTCCGGGATTAGTCCGGGAGTACTATTCTACCCATTGTGGCGCTTATCCAAGCGCCACTTTTTTTTTTAGGTTTACGCCCCTGATCAATGATCACTCGGCGAAGCCGTCTCCCAGCTTCAAACTAACCGTCTAATCCCTATTCACTAATCCCTAGTCCCTAAAAGAAAGACCGGCTCCGAGGAGCCGGTCTTTCTTGGTAATATTATCAGTTCTTAGTAAGAACGACGTTGTTGACCACGATTGCGATTGAATTGAGCTTTTTTGGCTTTGCGGCATTCCGGGCAGCGTTGGGGCTCGTTTTGCAGACCTTTCTCAGCGTAGAATTCCTGTTCGCCTTCGGTGAACACGAACTCTTTGTTACAGTCTTTGCAGATCAAGTTTTTGTCTGGCATGGGTATCTCCTATGTTTTTTTGGGCGTACTGACATTCGGTTTGAGGGTTCCCAAAAAACACCGGAAACAGGCTCAGGGAATGTTAATCGCTTTCCGTTAAGTATCCTTTTTTACCTCACTTATCTGTCAATAGATATTTTCGTATGACTTCGCAATTTGTGGCGGATAACTGAGGACAGAATTCCACAAAGCCGGGCTCTCGCCTCAATCCACAGAGCGGGCACTAATGCCTTGAAGGCTTATCAGATAAGCCTTCCTCTCTTACTGCTGCAACCGGAAGACAGCTCTGGTCTCTCCCACTATCTTGTGTTCGTCGTTCAGAATTGCCGGGTGATGGAAGGCTTCCAGCTCCACATACTCTGCCTCGGAGAGGAGATCTAGCTCCCGCAGGACATGCATGGCCGCCACCGAGGCAGTTCCCGCAGAACCATCTTCTATCTTAAGAGCGATACCCAGCTTTTTATCCTTGATCCCGATGCAGTAAACTCCCTGCGCTCCGATCTTGCCGATCATTCTGCCCCCGGTAGCTTTCATCAGGGTAGAGCAATAGCCTCCTGTGCCGGATACCATTTCCGGAGCTGCGTTCATGGCAGTAAAGACTGTATCAGCCGCTTCCCGCAGGGGAGTCTGGAGCAGAGCGGAATCCGCCAGACGGGCAAAGCCCAGCGCCATATTATAGATCGGCAGGGCAAAAACCGGCACACCACAACCATCCACCCCGATCCCGATCTGTTCCCGAGGGTAGAGACACACATCTGCCACCAGCCCCAGAATCTCCTGCTGCAGGGGATGAGACGGCTCCAGATAGCTATCCAGGGGATAGCCTTTGTGCTTGCAGGTGATCAGCATGCCGCTATGCTTGCCGGAGCAATCGCTCTTGATCCGCGCCGGGCCAATCCCTTGCAAAGCCTGAGCATAGGCGATCTCTTCCCGGATGGATTTGGCAGCCCCGCAACGCAAGTAAGTCTCATCCAGTCCAGCTTTGGCGAGGATGCTCCGCACCGCTGCCAGATGATAGTCTTCAGAATAGTGCGAACTGCAGATCACTGCCAGTTCAGCAAGTGTGAGCCCATATTGCTGATAGGCTCCGGAGAGCACCACATTCAGCGCTTGAATGGGCTTGGCAGAGGAACGGAAATAGGTGTATTTCTGCGCGTCACCTGCTTGTGCCACCACTTTCCCGGAGGAATCCACCACCACGGCATCTCCGCGATGCAAACTCTCCACAATCCCGCCTCTGTTCTTTTCCAGAAATATCTCAGACATCAGATCCTCTTCTTCATACAAACTTAGTTCTGCCTGGGCAGATATTCCTCTTTTACATGCAATTATGGAACAAATCTTGCCCATATCTATGGGCAGAACTCTATAGAGCCTGATATAATGGATAAGCAAAGCAGTCAAGCAGGATTCCATTTCAGAATAGAGCTAGAGAGAAGATCCCTGCCAGACCGCTCTGCAGCACAAACAGATATATGCCACTATTTGGGGGTTACGATGAAAGTGAAGCTTGTTATAGCAGCGCTGTTTTGCGTTATCATGCTGCTGCTTGTTTCTTGTGATGATATGGGGCCTTACACGGTGGTCACAACTAGTAGTGTGAATACTGATGGCAGCAATTTTACGAGCACTGATAACCGTCTCTTTAGCGAGAGCTGGGGAAGTCCCATTTATATCTCGGAGGATCTGGTGCTGCATATTGGCAACAAAGTTTACAGTCGGGCTCTGGGGGCCAACAATTATAATGTGAGACAGCTTATCCCGGACAATCTCCAGGTGACGGATAAGGTGCATTACGATTTGGATTTGGAAGCACAGAAGCTTTATGTAGTTGCCAGCAACCATGTCTATAGCCTCAAGTTTGACGGCAGCCAGCTCACAGACCTTGGTCCCTCCGAGGAAGACAGGCTTGAGCCCGGTATCATCACTTGCCCGGTGCTGTCTGAGGATGGTAACTTTCTTACCGCTCTGAAAGATGACCGCATCATCCGGCTTAACCTGCAATCAGGTGTCTGGCAAGGGGCTCCTGTCTTATCGAAAGTAGATTATGCCGTCTATATCAGTGAGACAGACAGTTATTTTTACTACACGAAGGGTTCTACCACTTATAGCAAGGCTCTCTGGACTATGGATGCGAGCTCAACGGACAGCACCATGATCATGGACATGAGCTATACCTATTCATATCACAACAGCTTTAAACTAACGCCAGGTGTTAGCCAGGACAGACGCTATATGGTCTTGTATGGCAAGACTGGGGCATTGGAAGATCTAAAGCTTTACGACCGGTTGACTGGTGAGATCAACACTATCCCGGCAGTATATGCCTACAGCTTTTCTTTGATGGGGAACAAGCTCTATTATTCCCGCCACTATAAAGGCATGGCAGATCTGCATCTGCTCGATCTGAATTCCTGGACAGATGCTTTAATCTGGGATGGGTATATCAACCAGACCTCTTACTCCGGATATGTTTCAGACATCACCCCCCGATCAGACGATAAACACGTCTTCTTTCACAGTAGTAAAGCCCCCTTGTCTGGTTCCGGATACAAGATTATTACCGGGTTGTAAGGCGCTCAGGATGAAGAGAACTTGGCTGATTCTACTCCCTCTGTTGCTGCTGGGTGCCTGTTTACCCAAAGACGAAGTGCTGCAGTCGTATTATAGCTACGGAATGGTGCACGTTGATTCTTTGGGACAGGCGGAGATACTGCCGCTGCCAGCAATATCCCTCTATAGTATTTCTTTGGAGCGACTCCCGGATGGCAGGGTCTTGATAGTCCACGATTCTCTGCATATCTACAATCCGAAGACTCAGGAGCTTACTGAGATAACACCGGCTGGTAATTATAGCTACTTCAGATCTCCTGCGCATGATCTCAGTCCGGATGGCACCTGGCTCTATCACCCCAAGTTTGGCTCGATCCGACGCTTGAACCTGATTGACTTCAGTTCTGAACAAGTGGTTGTGGCGGGAGAAGACAGCTATGTACGGCCTGTGGCCTCCAAGGATGGCAGATATCTCACTTACTTACGTAGTGGAGATGGTATCTATGCCACAGAGCACACCGGAGGATATCCTTTGATCAGGGATCTCCTCACCGGAGAGACCACCAGCCTGGCCAGTGGGAATAGTATCACAGACAAATACATCACCTATGCCTGGAAAGCTCTGAATACAGACCAAGTGTACTATATTTCCAGTGGTAATCTGATGACTATGGATATGCAGGGGAACAATCGCAATGTGATCAGAAGCAATATAAGCTTCGTCTCTGAGAGCTACAATGGGAGGTTCCTGCTCTGTCTGGAGAGTCAGAACTACAGTGGTTCCAGACTTATCTATCGGGACAATCAGAGCCTGACCTGGACAGGCGTGCCCAGTATGGGAAACTACCAGCTCTGCCGGGAAGCGAATGTAGTCTTTTCCAGGAATGGCGGTAATCTATCAAGGCTGGATCTGGAATCCGGACAGCAAACAACCGTCTTTACCAATAGATTGCAGGGCAGGATGATATATAGTATAACGGGTATTGCCCCCTCCTGGAACGGTAAGGACGTCGTAGCCTTTGTGACGTTTCTGGATTGGAAGAAGGATAAGTATCCGCTTTAGGGGATCAGAACTGCAGAAACTCCATGCTGTATGAGATCAGGATGCCACTGCGACGAAGCTTGGCAGAGCCCCGCTCTGCCAGATTGAAGCTTTGCAGGTCTCTCCAATAGGATATCTCTACCCGTCCCGGGCCAGTTTCGCTACCCAATTGCACCACAAAAGCGGGGATTAAATCTCCTATCTCCTCCCGGATGTCCCGGTTGTAGGCTTCCACACCGCTCACATACTTTGTGTTAACGCCCAGCTTGGCATAATAGACCAGATCCACTAAGCCGCCAGCGCCTAAATATAGTTTGGTCTGATTGGGAAGTTCCATAAATGTCCAATTCAAAAGCAGAGGTGCCCGTACACTCTTACCTCTCAAAACCAGATCATAATTCAGCACATAGGGTTCTGGATGGATATAATGACCTTTGGAACCAAAGTTCTGTTGACTGATCCCGGACTGCAGCTCAAAGGGACCGGGAAAACGGTGAAAAAGCCGCAACTGTAAGCTTAGATTGGCTCTCCAATTCCAGGATTTGCTCTCCTCTCCAATACTCGTAACATGGGATAAATGAGGCACAACTCCTACTGCCAGTGCCCAGTCACCTTCCTGAAATACCGGTGTGGGATCCTCCACACTCAATGAATCACCCTCAAAATGACGCACAGCTCCTTCGGGAACCGGTTCTGCCCAGAGCCAGAGGCAGCCGAAGCTCAGTATCAGTACCAACAGAGTTCTATTCATGATCTCTCCTTCCTGGTTTTGTCTCCCGGGTTCGAAGCATTGAACAGCAAGCTTGTTGCCAGAGACAATGCTATCCAGCTACTATTGCAATTATGATTCCATTAGAACAGTTAAAAAGAGCTTTACATAAATGCCGGATTCCGATAAAAAGGAGTAAAGATATATCATAAAGGAGCATAAGATGTTAACAACTAATTCCTACTTTGAAGGCAAGGTGATGTCCATTGGCTTGAACAATGCCGAAGGACGCAGCACAGTCGGCGTGATGGAAGCCGGAGAATACACTTTTGGCACCTCCACCGTGGAGTATATGACGGTGGTCAGCGGAGCCATGAAGGTTCTCCTGCCGGGTGAAACCGAGTGGAAAACCTATGGCAAAGGCGAGACCTTCATCGTTGCCAAAGACCAGAAGTTCTCCCTGGTTCTGGACGAGCAAAGCGCCTATCTCTGCCGCTACGAGTAAGACACAGGTTTTTCTATAGGCTTATAGCTATCCCTCAGCTTGGCCATAGTATCCTTGGTGGTTATACCCCGATATTTACCTTGACAAGTGCTAGGTTCCAAAGAACTTGCACAAAAACCAACCACAGGATAGAACTATGCAAACCAAACATCGTCAGAGCTTTGACGACAACATTATTTCTGAATTCAACAAAGCCCGGCAGATCATGAAGAGCCTGCCCTCCCGCTTTCCCTTCTTTATCCAGGCGCTGATCAACCAGAAGGCTGCCAGCTTTCGCCGTCAGAGCCAGGCACGCCACGGTCTGGAGGTTCCACCTCTGCTCATCATCAGCATCACCAAACGTTGCATGCTAAATTGTAAAGGCTGCTATTCCAAGCTGATCCACACTTCCGATGAAGCAGAACTGAATGTGAAGCAGTTTAAGAAGATTTTGGACGAAGCTGAGGATCTGGGCATCTCCATAGTGCTGCTGGCCGGAGGCGAACCCTTGATGCGCCGCGAGATTCTGGAGCTGGCAGGCACCTATAAAAAGCTGATCTTCCCGATCTTTACCAATGGACTGGCCTTCACTCCGGAATATGCCACCTTCTTTGCCAAAGCTCCCAATCTCATCCCGGTGATCAGCCTGGAAGGAGATGAAGCTGAGACGGATGCACGCCGCGGAGCAGGAGTTTTTGCGAACTTTTCCGAGATCTGCGCAGAACTGAATAAACACCATATATTCTGGGGGAACTCCCTCACCCTCACCTCAGAAAACTTCGATACAGTGCTGAGTGAAGACTATGCGCTCCGCCGTCTGAAGCAAGGCGCCAAGCTCTTTTTCTATGTGGAGTATGTCCCGGTGGCAGAAGGCAGCAGCCACTTGGTGCTCTCCGACCAGCAGAAAGCGGAGCTGCCCGGGAGAGTGGAAGCACTGTGCAAAAGCCTGCCTGGCTTATTTATAGCCTTCCCCGGAGACGAGGATCAGTATGAAGGATGCCTGGCGGCTGGGCGAGGTTTCTTACACATCAATCCCTCCGGCAAGGTGGAGCCCTGTCCATTCGCTCCATTTTCGGATAGTGATCTGCGTTATGGCAGCTTGCGGGACGCCCTGGAATCCAGATTCCTGCGTGAGATCCGGGAAAACCACCATCTGCTCAAAGAAGGCGAAGGCGGGTGTGCGCTGTGGTCAAACCGGGACTGGGTGAAGCGGCTGCACCTGGTGAACAGTGAGTGACGTGGTGGCGTGGTGACGTGGGGACGTGGTGACGTGGGGGCGTGGTGGCGTGGTGACGTGACCTGTAGGTGTGGAGCTGGGAGAAAATCCTGTTTATCTCGTCGATCCCGTCATCTCGAGTTCTATTCTTTCACGAGGATTTCTGGATTAGAGGATTAGAAAGGAAAGATATCTGTGTAAATCCGTTCAATCTGTGTCATCTGCGTTCTATTCTTTCACGAGGATTTCAGGATTAGAGGATTAGAAGGATTCGTGTTCACCGTGTCCATAGTGTCCAACAAAGTCCATTTTGTCCATTAGATGGTGTTCAGCAGATAGCGCCCCTTCAGGGCTTGGATCCGGGGATCATCCTTATCTATGGGTTGCCACCCATCGCTTGCAGATAGCGCCCCTTCAGGGCTCTCAATTCTCCTAAACTCCATGTAGAACCGCTCTTATACTCTTTTACTCTGTTTTATTAAATAAAGCGACAGGATGTCGCTTCCACTCTGTTCACTGTTCACTGATTTTTATCTGGCTCCCAGGCTCAGGAAGCGTCTGATCTCCCGGTAGAGGATATCCTGATTGATAGGCTTGGTCACGATGGAATCGAAGACCAGATCCTCAGGCTTGGGGGGTGCACCCACCTGATAACCGGCAGTGATGGCTATCACGGGCAGATTGGGATAGATCTTCTTGATCTCCCGGGTGGCATCGGAGCCATTCATCCTGGGCATCATCTTATCCATCAACACCAATTCTATGCGTGGATTGGCCTGGCAGATTTCCACAGCTTCCTGGCCATCAATAGCCCGCAATGTGGTAGCGCCATAACGCTCCAGAAATCTCTGCAACACTATTCCGCTCACTTGGTCGTCCTCCGCCAGCAGAATCAATTTACCTGCCAAGTCGTTGACCAGGACGTGGCTGCTGAAGGCCGCACTGCTGCTGCGCAGCCTGGTTTGATTGACCGGAAGAGAGAGGCTGAAAGTCGTCCCTCGATCCACAACAGATTCAAAGCTGAGCTCCCCGCCCATCACTTCTGTCATCCTGCGACAGATAGAAAGACCAATCCCCACTCCACCATAGTTTCTGGTGAGGCCGTCGTCCGCCTGGCTGAAGATTTCAAAGATACTGTGTTCCTTCTCGGGATTGATACCGATCCCGGTGTCTCTCACAAAGTAGCGGATGGTATTATGATCCGGGAAATCAAAGCCAAATTCCACAGAGCCTTTGGGCGTGAATTTGATGGCATTGCGCATCAGATTGGTGAGTACCTGGTTTACTTTGGTGGTATCCAGATAGACTTTGCGGCCATAAGCGCTGAGATCCGGGCTATGGATCAGCTCGATAGCGTCTTCCTTGCCGCTCCCGCGCAAGATATCTTCCAGATTGGTCTTGTTTTGAATGTAGTGTTCAAAGCAATCCACTTCCCGGGCATTGACCTGCAGCATGGAGTGTTCTGCCAGAGAGAGCTCAAACATATCCTCAAAGATCTGCAAGAGGTGTTCCCCGCTTTTGCGGATAACTTCGGAGAAACTGCGCACTTCGGTCATGTCCTGTGCATCTGGCAGCAGGTTACTATAACCGATGATATGGTTCAGCGGAGTGCGAAGCTCATGATTCATAGAGGCCAGGAAGGCTGATTTGATGCGGTTGGATTCCTCGGCAGCTTTCTGAGCGGCAATGGCTTGTTCTTTGGTCTTGATCATGTCTGAAACATCGTGCACAAAGACGGTGAAGTGGCGATTGCTATTGCTGTATGCCACCACGTGATAATACTTTCCCAGCTCCCGTGAATAATCTTCAAAAACGGCTCGCTCGCCGGTCTCCACGACGTGGGCGTAGCGCTCGATCCAGGCAGGTTCCGAATTGGGCAATACTTCCAGCAGGGTATTACCCACCAAGTCTGCAGCAGCCAGGCCGGTGATGCGTTCGAAGGCGGGATTGACCAGGAGGAAGCGGTAGTCGCAGGCTTTGCCGTTATCATCGTAGAGCATTTCATGCAGGGCGAAGCCTTCGGTCATGCCTTCAAAAAGGCCGCGCATGCGTTTTTCGCTCTTGGCGATGGCGATCTCATGCTCCTTGCGCTCGGTGATATCGGAGAAATTGCCGATGACTTTCACGATTTTGTCGTTTTCCCGGATCGCTTTGGCTATGGTGCGAATCCAAAGATGATTTCCTTTCTCGCTTATGAAGGGAAGTTCCAGATCGTAGGGGGTGCCGTCTGCGCAGCACTTTCGAAAGGAACTGCGAATCAAGGCCTGATAATCCGGATGATAGCAGTTCAAGCTGCGCTCGATCATCTCTGTTCCGACGGCAATCTCATAGGGTGGATCAAAGCCGTGGATGATGTATATCTCTTTGGTCCAGAAGAGTTTCTGACTATTGATGTCCCATTCCCAGCCGCCCATCTTTTCCAGCTCTGTGGCAGTTTCCAACACGTTTAGACCTTGCAGACGGAGCTGCTCTTCCCTCATTTTTTGGCTGATGTCCGCTGCCACGCCGGTGATGGTCTCCACTTCGCCGCTATCGTCCAGATTAAAAAAGAGGAAGGTCTGAGTCCAGATGATCTTGCCGTCCCGGCGGTTCCAGCGCACGATGATGGGTTCGGCACTGCGTGCGGCGATTTGCTGGTGGACGATTTGGAGGTCATCGGGGAAGATTAGCTTGGAGCTCAGATCGGGATCATCATAATGATCCTGAGCGGAATAGCCGGTCATTTCCAGCACGGTATCGGTGATGTACTCAAAAGCTTTTTCCGGCTTCATCCTGATGCGGTAGACAATGACCGGAAGATTGGTTATCAACGTTTCGGCATTGAGCTGAGCTATCTGGCTCTGATCCAGAGTATTATGGTCAATTTGGCTCATAACTGCTCCTATGATTCCGTTCTGGGAAACACTGCACGGAATTGGGGGAATATTTACTTGCTATATAGTCATCATAAGTGATTTTGGATCAAAAGCAAACGTGATAGATGGAATAGAAAGGGATATCCACTTCTCCCGAGTTTACCCCAGCAGCTCTTGCCGCTTCCTAGCCCTTAGAAGGCACCCACTTCAAACCTATCTCATACCCATAAGACACGCATGATTTTAGATGGGTATCACATGGGTGTCTCATGGGTGTCTCATGCGTGTCGTATCAGTTAGGAGTGAGAAGTTAGAAGTGAGAAGTGACAAGACAGGCAGGTGTATAACTGGGAGATTAAAGGGTTCTTCTCACAAGGATTGCAGGATGATAGGATTGGAAGGAAAGATATCTGCGTGAATCATAATCATCTGTGTCATCCGCGTTCTATTCTATCCGGTCGATCAGGATATCAGTGTTCTATCTTGCTGATCCCGTCGATCCAGTCATCTGCGTTCTATCCGGTAGTTTACCCGGTTGCGTCAGCAGCGCAGCACACTCCACCACTTCACCACTCCACCACTTCACCACAAAAAGGCGGTACGGCGACCGCCTCTACCAAAGCAGCGCAGCTCTGATCACTGATCACTGTTCACTAACCAGCCAGTGAGGCTTTATAAGCCCGGAATTTCTCCTTGAGAACCGGATCGGTTGTGGCCAGAATCTGGATGGCTAAAAGGGCAGCATTGCGCGCAGAACCGATTCCCACGCCGGCCACCGGCACTCCGGGAGGCATCTGCACGATGGAATAGAGCGCATCAACGCCCTGCAGGGCTCCCGAGGCAATGGGCAAGCCAATGACCGGGAGGCAGGTGTGGGCGGCGACCACTCCGGGCAGGTGGGCAGCCATTCCGGCTGCGGCGATGATGACCTTGATGCCATCGGCTTCGGCGTTTTTGGCCAGGAGAGTGGTCTTTTCGGGATTACGATGTGCCGAGGAGACGTAATAATCGTAATCCACGCCAAATTCTTTGAGGATATCCAGCCCGGGTTGGCAAACAGCTTCGTCGGACTTGCTGCCTAAGATAAAACGCAGCACCGGCATAGCTATTTCATTTGCTCCGGGATCACGGTGAGGGCAGTGTGGATCTCTTCGGGATTGGAAGCGCTGGTGAAGCTATCCAGGATGCCGGAATTCATGATCAGCTTGGAGATGTAGGAAAGTGAGAAGAGGTGCTGCTTATCGTTGTGTAAAAGCAGCATAAAAAAGATGTTTACAGGTTTGTTATCCGGAGCATCAAAATCCACTCCTTCGGCACTTCTGCCAAAGAGGATGCTGGGCATTTTGATCTTGGAGGGATGCAGATGACGCGGATGCAGCAGGGCAACTCCATTGCCGATGGCGGTGGAGATCAGCTCTTCACGGGCCACGACCACTTCATAGAGCCAGCGGGCATCGCGCACCAGCTTCAGATCCTTGGCTTTTTCGCTGAGGATGCGGATGGCGTCGTATTTATTATCCGCCTGGAAATCCAAGAAGATATTTTCGGGACGCATATATTCCTCAAAGTGGCAAATCACGCGTTTGAGAGCCAGCATCTTCTCATCGCGGTCGCTGAGGTTTTCCAGCCATTCGTTCATGGAATCTTCGTCCACTTTGACGTTCTTGCCCACGAGCTTACTCTCGAAGACGTTTGTGTTTATCATCTCCTGGATGACGTTTTCCGAGACTTTCAGCTTTTTGGCGGCTTCGGCTTTGGATAGAAATTTCTTTGCCATCATATACCTCCTGCGTATATGTAAAGGTTAACTAATTTTAGCTTGCTTCAAGGTTTAACTTGACAAAGATATATGCTAATTTTGAGCTTGCAATATGGTCAAGAGATTTGTTTACCTGTTCATGCTCACACTCCTGCTTGCAGGATGCGCATATTCCGTATATTCAAATGCTTATCCCCACTTGAAAAAAATTCGGGTGGAGGCTTTTAGCAATCAATCCACCAGCTTTGAAATCGGCACGGTGCTGCTGAATCAGCTTTCTCTGGAGTTTCGTAACGATGGACGGCTCAGGCCAGTAACTGCTGCGCCGGATTGTTCTCTGGAAGGCTCCGTCCTCTCCTATGAAGAGAAGATTTACAGCTACGATTCCGCCAATAGCGTGCAGGATTATCAGCTCAGTCTGGTGCTTTCGGTCACTTTTACCGATCTGATCAATAATGCGGTGATCTATGAGAACCGCAACTTGGTGATCAGTGAGCTCTATGCCGTATCCCCGGAAAGCAGTGCCCGCTTCAAGAGCAAAGAGGAAGCCGAGCAGGAACTGATCAAATCCCTCTTTCGCACTCTTGTGCAAAACTCACTGGAGGCCTGGTGATCCGACTCAATAGATTTTTAGCTGCTGCGGGGCTGGGTTCCCGCCGCAAAGTGGAGGAGCTGATCTCCTCCGGAGAGGTCAAGCTCAATGGCAAGCCGGTCACCGATCTGGCCACCACCCTGGATCCGGAGAAGGACGAGGTGGAATATCGCGGTAAACGCGTCTCCGCCACCAAAGAATTCCAGTATCTGGTGCTCAATAAACCCCGGGGCTACATCGTGAGCGCCAGTGATGAAATGGGGCGTCAGACCATCTACGATTTGCTGCCGGATTTTGCCAAAAGCTTCCGCTATGCCGGCAGGCTGGACAAGAATTCCGAGGGACTGCTGCTGATTACCAATGATACTCTCACGATCAACCGCCTCACGCATCCCACCTTCAAGGTGGAAAAGGTCTATAAGGTGGATGTGAGCAGCAAGCTTTACAAGCACCAGATAGAATCGCTGCGCCAGGGCGTGGAGATCGAAGGCGGCAAGACCAGGCCGGCGGGAGTCTTCGTGAAAGACGAAACCGAAGGCAGCATGACGCTCAAGATGGTGATCACAGAGGGACGCAAGCGCCAGATTCGCCTCATGCTGGAAGCCGTCGGTGCCAAAGTGCGAGGCTTGAAGCGTCTGCAGTTTGGCCCCCTGAAGCTCAAAGACCTGCCCTCCGGACGCTGGAGATTCCTCACGGATGGGGAGCTCAAAGCCCTCAAAATGACTATGGATAAAGGATATAAAAAACAATGAAGATAGCTCTTATCGGGCTTCCCAAAAGCGGGAAGACGACCATTTTTAACGCCCTGACCGCCTCCGAGCATCCCACAGACAAGTATCTGCCGCCTGCTGAGGAAGCCAATATCGGCGTGGTGCAGGTGCTGGACGAGCGTATCACCCGCCTTTCCGAGCTTTACAAGCCCAAAAAGACCATCTATGCCACCATAGAATATCAGGATTTTCCCGGTATCTTCTCCGCACACAGCGAGAATCCGGAGAACGCCATCTTCTCCGCCATCAAGGCCAATGAGGGCTTTGCCCTGGTGCTGAGAAACTTTGAAGATGCAGAGCTGGATGGGCTTTATGGCGCCAGTGACCCCATCAGGGAGCTGCTCAGTTTTGAAGAAGAGATGAACCTGATGGACCTGATGGTAGCAGAAAAACGCCTGGAGAAGATCGAGCTGGGCTACAAACGCGGGGTCAAAACCGCTGCTATCCAGGTGGAAGAACACGCTCTGCGCCACATTGTGGAGGAGCTGGGCAAAAACATCCCTATCCGCAGAATGCAGCTTTCTGAAGACGAAGCCAAAGCCATCCGCGGCTTCCAATTCTTTAGTCAGAAACCGCTTTTGGTGCTGCTCAATTGCTCCGAAGCCAATCTGGGTGAGCAGGCAGAGCTGATGCAAAAGATAGCCGATCAAGGCTTCCTGGTGGAGACTCTGGCGGGCAAGTTTGAGGAAGAGCTCAGCAAGCTGGAACCCGAGGAAGCGGAACTTTTTATGACAGATATGGGCATCTCAGAATCTGCACGGGACAAGCTTACTCATCTCTGCTACAAGCTTTTGGGCTACATCTCCTTCTTTACCGTGGGTGAAGACGAGGTGCGCGCCTGGACCATCGTAAGAGGCGATAATGCCGTTACTGCCGCCGGGAAGATTCACTCCGATCTGGCGCGAGGCTTCATCCGGGCAGAATGCTTTGGCTACGAAGATATCCTGGCTCACGGCTCTGAGAAGTTGCTGAAGGAGAAGGGACTCTTTCGCCTGGAAGGCAAGGAATACATCGTGAAGGATGGCGATATCATCTCGGTTAGGTTCAATGTATGAAAAAGGCTGCTCCCACTCGCAGGAAGACCACCAAGAGCAAGGCTCCACGCAAGCTTTCAGCCTTTAGCAAGCGCTTGATCAGCGGGCTGCTATTTATTCTGTGCCTGCTGTTGGTGATTGCGCTGGTTATGGGACAAAACTCCATCCAAAAGGACTATGAAGCCCTCAAAGCCAGCGGCAATATCTTCGGCTGGTTCTCCTCGGGAAGAGCAGAGACCAGCAATCCCATCGGGATCTATGGCATTGTGCTGTCCTCGCTCTTTATCTATTTTTTGGGCTATTGGTTCTCACTCTTTGCCTTTATAGTAATGGCTTTCGTGGCCTTTCTCTACTTTCTGGATCCGGAATCCGAGCTGCCGCGGCAACGGGCTTATCTGCTCTTGATCTTTGTCTTCTTTATCCAGGTGCTGCTCGCCTCCCGGGAAACCGCCTTTGTGCACAGTCTGTTGCCTTTGGGCTTGTGGAAGCTGCTCTCCGGGCTCTTTCAGGTGACGGGTGCCACGATTGTGGTGCTGGCTTCCATGGCGCTGAGCGCTTTGCTGATGGTGGGTTATGGCAGGATAAGAGATTGGTTTGCCGGAGTTTGGGAAGATCTGGCACGAGGCAGTGAAGCCAAACAGAAAGAGGAAAAACCCCGCAAAGTGAAGCCGCCTTCCATCAATGATGAAGCTTTTCCCACGCCCGGCAAAGGTGAAGCTCCCACCAGTCCGGTGATCAACGATCATGCTCAGGATTTTGAGCCGCCTCTGCCGGAAGAACCGCCTTTGAAAAACAAGAAAGGCAAGCCGGAGAAGGCTGCTCCCAAGCCTGAACCTGAGGATGACGACGATGAGGAGAGGGAGTATATCATCCCTTCAATCTCGGACTTCCTGGAGAGTCCGGTTAAGCTTTCGGAGCGTGACCGCAAGGAGATCGAAGCGCAGATCCTTTCCACCAGCAAGATTCTCACAGACAAGCTGGCAGAATTTGGCATCGATGCCGATGTGCGCAACGTCAATATCGGCCCCATCATCACGCAATACGAGATCGAGCCTGCCAAAGGCGTGAAGGTCAATAAATTTGTCTCTCTGGCCGATGATCTGGCTCTGGCGATCAAAGCCAAAGCCATCCGGGTACAAGCTCCCATCCCGGGACGTGGTCTGATCGGTATCGAGATCCCCAATCTCACCCGGGATATGATCTACCTGCGGGATATTTTGCTCTCCGAAGATATCCGCAATTCGCCGAATAAGCTGCTCTTTGGCTTGGGTAAGGATATTTCCGGCAAGCCTATCATCGCCGATCTGGCGAAGATGCCTCACCTTTTGGTGGCAGGCGCCACCGGCAGCGGTAAAAGCGTCTGCATCAACACTATCATCATGAGCCTGATCCTGCGCACCACACCCAAAGACCTGCGCCTGGTGCTGATCGATCCCAAAAGGGTGGAACTGGCAGGTTACAACGAGCTTCCGCACCTGATCGGCAGCGTGGTCACCGATCCGGATACAGCCCTGGAAACCATGTATTGGGCAGTGAAGGAGATGGAGCGCCGCTATGAGCTGCTCCAGGAAGCCAAAGTGCGCGATATCATCGGCTACAACGAGAAAGCCAAGGACGATGAAGAGCTGGAAAGCCTGCCCTATATCGTGATTATCGTGGATGAATTTGCCGATCTGATCATGACCTCCGGCAAGGAAATCGAGATGCCCATCACCCGGCTGGCACAGATGGCACGTGCCGTCGGAATCCATCTCATTCTCGCCACGCAAAGACCTTCCATCAAGGTTATCACCGGCATCATCAAGGCCAATTTCCCTGCCCGCATTGCCTTCCAGGTGTCTTCCCGGGTGGATTCCCGCGTGATTTTGGATATGATCGGTGCAGAAAGGCTTTTGGGCATGGGAGATATGCTCTTCCTGCCGCCCGGTAAAGCCATCTCGGAACGTATCCACGGTGCTTTTGTGAGCGATCATGAGATAGCCCGGATCACAGAATTCCTGGCCATGCAACCCAAACCCAAGCAAGACTTTAGCATTGTGAAAGAAGAGAGCGGCGAGGCCGGCTTCTTCGATTATGACGATGATCTCTTTCCGGAAGCTGCCCGCGTGATTGTGCGCACCGGCAGCGCTTCTGTTTCCATGCTCCAACGTCACTTCAAGATCGGCTACGCCCGGGCTGGACGCCTGATTGACCTGCTGGAACGCGCCCGCATCATTGGACCGCATCTGGGCAGTAAAAGCCGGGATGTGCTGGCAGATCGGGAACAACTGGAGCAGATGGGACTTCTAGATAGTGACGAGTAACGAGTGACAAGTGACAAGGGGCGGCCAGTTCGAGACTTACAGACATGTATCAAGCATCAGCGCAGCACTTGTCGCTAGTCACTCGTCACTTGCATACAGTAACCGCCAATAAAGTAAGTAAAGATAGATAAACCCTTGTGAGGATAGAATGAAGTTTTACATCACCGCCCTGGCCTGCCTGGGGCTCAGCCTGTTGGCTGCCATAACTCCTGCTGAGGTGCACCGCAAGCTGCAAGCGGCATATAACAACCTCAGCAGCTACCAGGCTTCCGTGAGCCAAAGCAACCGCTACCGCAACCTCTCCCGCAGCATAGACTACAGCGGCAGAATCTACTACCGTCCCGGCAAGATGCTGATGCATTTCACCCGTCCCGATATCCAGCGCTTGCAGATCGAGAACGGCAATATCACGCTCTACGACGCGCAATCCAACACCATCATGCGCAGCCGGATGCGTCCCGAATTTGCCCGCATGAACCCCATCGAACTCCTGCAGGAATACTGGGGCAAATCCAGCGTGCGAGTCACTACCGAAAACCGCAGTTTTGCCACGGTTGAGCTCACTGTATCCGGCGATCCCGTCCTCCGCTCGATCACTGCCCGGATCAGCCGGATCTCGGGACTGGTCGATAGACTTTCCTACACCGATGCCTCTGGAAACGGCGTTAGCTACACCTTCTCGGATATCCGCACCAATGCCTCGATCCCAGCCTCCGTCTGGAACTATTCTTACCCCTCCGATGCGCAGGAGATCAACCCCTAAGGAGTTTTTATGATAGCACTCATCATGGCGGGAGGCTTTGGCACCCGCTTTTGGCCTGAAAGCCGCAGCACCATGCCCAAGCAGTTTTTGCGCGTGGTGGGCGAGCGCTCCATGATTCAACTGACCGTAGAGCGCCTCTTGCCGGTGGTTCCGCTCCACAAAATCTTTATCGTCACTGCCGCCGGGCAGGAAGACCTGGTGAGAGAGCATTTGCCTGAGCTTCCGGTGGAAAACATTATTCTGGAACCCTTTGGGATGAACACCGCTCCCTGCATAGCGCTCAGCGTCTGCCGTCTGATCCGACAATTCGATCCTCACGAAAGTCTGGTGGTGCTCCCGGCAGACCATGTGATTCGCAATCTAGCAGCCTTCCACAGCAGCCTGGGAGCCGCCGAGCAATGTGCCCGACAGGACTATCTGGTCACCTTCGGCATCGTGCCGGATTATCCCGCCACAGGTTATGGCTACATCGAAGCCGGAGACCCCCTCACCGAGAAGGGTAAACAGGTGAGCCGTTTCAAGGAAAAACCAGATCTGGCAACAGCCGAAGCCTTCCTGAAGACTGGCAGATATTTCTGGAACAGCGGTATCTTCTATTGGAAACTGGGCGTGATCCGGGAAGCCTTTGAACACCTGATGCCGGATGCCTGGTCACTCTGCACCCGGATCAGTCAGCTTTGGGATCAAGAGGGCTACAATGCCGATATCAGCGAGCTCTATGCCCAGATGCCCAAGCTCCCCATTGATATTGCCATCATGGAAGCGGCCGATAAACGCGCTGTGATCCCGGTGGAGATGGATTGGAGCGACGTCGGAAGCTGGAAAGCCCTGGCCGAGCTCAGCACTCAGGATGCCGAGGGCAATAGCTTCCCCGCCGGCGGAATGGCTCTGGAAGCTCGTGATAACTACGTCTATAGCAATAAATTCACCGCTCTGATCGGGGTGGAGGGTCTCTGCATAGTCGAGACCCAGGACGCCATCCTGGTGACTACCAAGGACAAAGCCGAAGAGGTGAAAAAGATAGTTGACCAACTAAAAACACAAGGAAGAAAAGAACTCTTATGAAGCTTAAAAGCCTGATATTAATCGTCTTGCTGCTTGCCAGCCTGGCACTTGTTGCCACCACCAAAACCATCACAAGCCATCAGGGAATAATCCGCAGGACTGCCCACAGCCTCTGGCTTGAGACCCCCGAGCGCAGCCATCTTCTGCTACTCACAGCCGGTGTGATCCGGGATTCCGTGTGGGTGCCTGTCGAAGGCTCAGCAGCTTCCATCGAAGCTTGGCTGAACCCAGAAAATATGCACCTTGAGGTAGTCTCAATCACCGACACAACTGGCACAGTAGCCATCCGCAATCAAGAATTTCAAGCCCTGCACCCAGCCACCTCCAAGATTCAGGTGACCCCCTCGACCTGCATCGGCTGCCGTCTCTGCGAGCGGAATTGCCCCGTCGATGCCATCAGTATGGTGGGCCGCAAAGCCGTGATCGATCCCGCCAAATGCGTCGAGTGCGGCGTCTGCATCGGGGGAGTGAACCGTTTCCGGGGCTGCCCGGTGGGCTCTATCAATAACACAGAGGAGTAAATATATGGATACCAAAACCTTTGACTATCTTTACAGTAAGACCCGGGGAAGCTCTGCGGAAGAGATCATGAAAGAGCTGGAGCTCAGCCCCGAAGACTACCAGCATCTGGAGCAGCGTCTGGCCCCTGTGTTGGCAGAGATCATGAATGAACGTCCCCAAGCCGAGAAGATCGGAGCAGACTTTGTGCATCTCACCAATTACCTCTATCTGGGCACCAGCGATCAGGAAGCGGGAGAACACCGTCCCTCCGCCATCAAACCCAGAACCGGAGAGCAGATTGCCCTGCCGGCCGTGGCAACCATTCCCTTGCCCGAGATTTCTTTGCATCAGGCCATATCCCAACGCCGCAGTCTGCGCAAATACTCCGATGCCTCTATCAGCCAGGAAGAGCTTTCTTTCCTGCTCTGGAGCTGCAGTTGGGCACGTGACTTTCGCAGTAATGAACGCGTGGAGATCACCCTGCGCAACGTTCCCTCCGCCGGAGCACGTCACCCTCTGGAGACCTATCTCTATATCCGCCGGGTCACCGGGATTAAGCCCGGACTCTATTACTATCATCCGATCAAGCATCTGCTTGTCCTGGTGCAGGATGGCCCCGGGATCGAACGTAAGATCGTGGAAGGCTGCTTCCATCAGGAAATGACCACTCTGTCTGCCGTGACCTTCATCTGGACAGCTGTACCCTACCGCACCGTGTGGCGTTACGAACAGCGCAGCTACCGCTATCTCTATCTGGATGCCGGACATGCAGCGCAGAACCTGCATCTGGCCGCCGAAGCCATCGACGGCGGAGCCTGCATGATCGGCGCTTACCTGGACGAGATGATGAATGCTGCCCTCGGCCTGGACGGCAAAGAAGAGTTCGTGATCTACATTGCTGCAGTGGGGAAGAAGAGCGCCGGCAGTGAGAAGTGAGAAGTTAGAAGTGAAAGCGATGCGTAGCTGGGTAACTAAGGCCACGTATCTGTAGGGGCAGACCTGTGTGTCTGCCCGTGATAAATGGTCTGCCAAACTCCGATTTGGCAGAAACGCTCGAAAGTGAACAGTGATCAGTGAACAGAGCTGCGCTGCTGTCGCTTTACTGGTCTGCCAAACTCCGATTTGGCAGAAACGCTCCGCGAATAACACAAAGAGATATTGGTGAAGCTTCTTTAAATCAACAAAGAGGAAAAGAGGCCCAAATGGTCTGCCAATCTCCGAATTGGCAGAAAGGCTTCGCGAGCCAGAAGATGAAGAAAAGCCCCTTGTGGGCGACAGATCATAGTGGATGCTTCATCTTGAAGCATTGAACCTTAAAACAGAATATTAAGAGAGGAATGATGCAGTTGTTCATCTCCCCGCCCCGTACCCGCCGGTCTGGTCACTCTTCACTCGTTACTCGTCACTCCAAATCGCCCTATGCCTTCAGGCAAGTGAATCCCGATCTGCTAGAGATCAAGACCGGTGGCGGCTGCCTGGCAATCTTTGGTTTACCCTTCTTTCTGGCGGGGATTTTCATGCTGCTGATCGCCACCGGAATTATCCCGGTCTCCAATGCAGATGAAGTTCCCTGGATAGCAAATGTAGTTATCTTCTTCATGGGCATTATCTTCAGTGGGGTTGGCTCAGCTCTGCTCTGGGGCAGATCCTGGACTTCTTTAGACCGCAAACAGCGCCGCATCTACATCGCCAAAGGCCTCCTGAAACCCATGCGAAACCAGGTTTACGACCTCGATAGCTACCATAAAATCATTATCAAACATAATCCGGGCGATTCGGACAGCGCTGAGACCTTCAGCCTGCTCCTGGCTTCCGATTGCGGAGTGGCCGAGCTACCTCTCTATAGCAGCAGCTTCTATGGAGATGCCCGGGATCAGGCCAAGCTCCTGATGGACTTCCTGGGCCTACCCCTTATCGACCGCAGCACAGATCATGAGGAACTCTTCCAGCCTCACGAAACAGTGTCCAACAGAGCCCAAACAGAACCTGATGAAACGGTTTATGCTCCCGAACTGAGCTGCAAGATATCGGAGAGCGAGAATGAGCTGAGGGTGGCATTCCAAAATGGTCCGGTGCGATTCTCCCGCTTCGTAGCAATGCTCTTCCCACTAATCATCTTCTGTATTTTTGGCTACAATTTCCTTCCCGTGCTCTTTTCTCCCGGAACTCCTCCGGTGGTCACGCTCTTCTTTGGCGGTTTCTTTTTGCTTTTTCTGGTGGTGGGGCCGGTCTTGGGCTTCCTGCGTCAAGTACTTATGACAAAAAGGGATACTCTGATCCTGATTATCAGGCCGGGAAGCCTGGAACTGAAGCAGCAGGGGCTCTTCTTCAGCAAAAGCCGAAGGTTTGCCTCAGCGGAGATCTACGGATTTGATTTCAGCAGTCCTCAGACCGCTCTGGAAAGAGATCCCGACTTGCCCAGCCTCTCCGGGAACACCTATCAGCTTGATCCTTCCAAGACTTACATCCCCAATTGGGCTCATAAACTCAGCCGGCTGGTTAGCTCCAAGGGCGTGATCATCAAGACCCGCAGTGGATTGCAGTATGTGGGTGCCGGACTACCGGAAGATCAGCTCAGCTATCTGCATCAGATCATTAGTGAGGCCTTTGAGAGGCTGCGCTAGACAGTGAACAGTGAACAGAGAGTGACAAGTGACGAGTGACAAGTGAAAGTCCGGTAAGTGTGTAGCTGGGATGTGGGTCTTACCTCATGGAGTTCAAGCAGTGGAAGCGATAGCATTTGGTGCGGCAATACCTGCCTTCGCAGGTATGACGGATTTGCCACTCTGCCAATTCGGAGATTTCGGGGTCACCGAAGCTGAACTAAGTGAGGCTTTGGGGTGAATTGGCAGACCAATACGTGACAGACCTGTGTGTCTGCCCGCCAGCTCCGGAGGAGCGCAATTCCATAGCCTGAGGTGGAGCGACCAGAACAGAAAACCGCTTGCGGTTTTTTGGGGTGGAGTAGCGGAACCTCAGGTCCGGACGCATATTCACCTGATAACCCCGGAGGGGTGAAACCCCCGGGCTGGAAAGTCCTTCTGTACAGGCGGTACGGCGACCGCCTCAACACTTCACCACTCCACCACTTGAAGGGCGCTACGGCGACTGCCTCTGCGAAGCGTCAGCAGCGCAGCTCTTGTTACTTGTCACTCGTCACTGGTTACTGATAAGCGGCACCCTGTCGCTATCACTATCCTCTCTTCCCTCTTTGGCGGAAAATAATCCTTTACACAAAATGCCGGAAACTTTAGGATGCGATCTTATGCTCCGATGCCTCAAGATGCAGGCAGGATGCTTGTTTGCGTATAATGTGTATCTGTGACCAGGCTGGGAAGAAATGCTCTTATCCCATCCTGACCACCGTGTTTTACCGTGCTAAACTATAAAAAAATAAGGGATCCGGCTCAGTTAATGAAGACGGGTCATTTTTTTCTAAGATCAGACACAAGCAAGGAGAACCAAATGAAGCACAAAGCCCTGTTGCTAGCTCTGCTGGCAGTCTTCATCCTGATCGCTCCCTCACTGCGAGGGCAGACGATCGAGTATAGCTTCTCGGCCACCGCGGGGACATTTGAACCCATCAGCGGCGGATTACTTTTGGGCACCGAGACCAGTGATGATCAACGTTTTCTTGATCCTGCCGTTCCGGCGGGTGCCACCACCACCACAGGCCCCGGCTTGGATATTGGTTTCAATTTCACCTTCAACGGAGCGGTCTTCGACCGTTTGGCGATCAACAACAACGGTTGGATCTCCCTGGGTCAATCCAGCCTCACGCCTTCCGTAAACAACTCCTCCACTTCCGGATACACACCGATCAGTTCGGCTGTGGTGATCACTCCGGATGTGCTTTACAACCGCATCGCCGCCATGGCGAGGGATCTCCAGGCTCAAGCCGGAGCCAGCCTGCGTCTGGAAACCATCGGCACCGCACCCAACCGCGTTTGCGTGGTGCAATGGCTGGGCTACAAGAAGTATGGCACCAGCGGCACCGGAGACAACCTCAATTTCCAGATCCGGCTCTATGAGACCACAAACAATATCAAGATAGTCTATGGAGCCATCACCGCCAATGCTACAGCCGGCAATATGCAGGTGGGCTTGCGCGGTCCTCTGGCCACAGATTTCCATTCCCGCACCGGGAGCACCGGCTGGAACAATACCACGGCATCCGCTCTCAACACAGAGTATGTGGTGCTGACAGATGTCTATTTCCCTGCCAATGGACTCACTTTCAATTTTGATTTCCCTGTGGCAAATCAACCCCCCAATGCCGCCAATCTAGTTTATCCGGGGAATAATGCCACCCTGATCAGTCCTTCTGCTTCCCTGAACTGGACTTCCGGCGGGGGCTTGCCCACGGGCTACAGACTCTCTTTGGGTACCGATAATCCGCCTACAAACCTGGTGAACAATCAGGATCTGGGCGCTGTGAATGGTTATCAACCCACTACTCCTTTGAGCATTTCCACTACCTACTATTGGAAGATAGTGCCTTACAATGCTTTTGGCGATGCGGCAAACTGCCCGGTCTGGAGCTTCACCACACACGGTGATCCCACCATCAGCACTTTGCCCTACACTCAGCACTGGGATGCCATCACACCTCCGGCACTGCCTTTTGATTGGACGGCTCTGGTGCAGAGCCCTGTCACTACCGCCTATGCCAAGACGGTCACCACCTCTCCGCACAGCAGTCCCAATTGCGCAGCCCTTTACAATGGTGCAGATATGACCGGCTCCGTGATGCTGGTGGGCCCGGAATTGGTGGGAACTCTGAATCCCTCCAGCCTACGCGTGAAATTCTGGGGCAAGGGTGGCACCACTTACCGGGTGCATGTGGGCGTGATGTCCAACCCCACCGATCCCACCACCTTTGTGATGCTGCACGATCTGAACGTGGTATCAAACTGGAATCTTTACACGGTGGATCTGACTGCCTACACCGGAACCGGACGCTTTATCGCTCTCAAACACGGCATGCAGGCTAACAGCCAGACAGTCTATATCGATGAAGTGACCTTTGAGCAGATCCACGATAACGATCTGGCCTGCACTTCGCTCACCGGTGAAGCTGCTCCCTCTGCAGGAACCGCCAATACCTACACGGCCAATATCCTCAATGCCGGGCTCCTGACTCAGGCGAACTATATGGTGAAGCTCTATAATGCAGAAAACACCGAGATCGCCAGCGCTCCCGGAACCAGTGTTGCTGCCGGAACTTCCGTGCAGATTCCTTTGATCTGGACTCCTTCCACTGCCGGCAATACCCAGATCTATGCCAAGGTTATCCTGGCCGGGGATCAGTATGCCGGAAACGATCAATCGCCCAATCTTCCGGTTGCTGTTCAGGCAGCGGGAACTGTGGCTGTGACGATCGGAGATGGATCTGCCGCCGAAGGTATGCCAGTGGATTTCTATTACAAGAACAGCCTTTACCAAACGCTCTACTTTGAGCCGGAGATCAATACCTACGGCGCCATCACCGCCATGATCTTCTATAATAACTTTGTGACCAATATCTCAGATAAACCGGTGAAGTTCTGGCTGGGAACCACTACCCAGGCCGATCTATCCGCCGGCTGGATCCTGGATGGACTCACTCTGGTCTTTGATGGCACTCTGAGCTTTCCCTCCGGAGAGAACAATATCGTTGTTCCTCTGAATACTCCCTATCCTTACACGGGCGGAACCCTGCTGCTCTATGCCAATCGTCCCATGGATACGGTGTATTTTAACAACAACGATAACTTCAAGACTCAGATTGTGGGCAACAACCGGGCTCGCAAGCTGACCTCGGATTCCACAACTTACGATCCCATGGCTCCTTCTGCCGCAGGAACTCTTTCGGGTAATTTCCCCAAGACCACTTTCCTGATCGTTACCGAAGGTATGGCGTCTCTGGGCGGAACCGTTACCAGCGGTGGAAACCCCGTGGCAGACGTGGAAGTGAGCATTGTGGGAAGCACTCAGCAGCAAATGACTATGGCCAATGGTGCATATAACTTCCCTGCTCTGATGCCCGGCACTTATACTGTGGAATTCAGTAAGGTGGGCTATGAAGATCAAAGCCACAACGTTGTCCTCGTGGCAGATCAGGCCTATACTCTAAATATCAGCCTGGTACCCAGCAGTCAGATCTCGGTAAGCGGTTTGATTGTGGGTAGCGATAACCCCGGGGTGGGGATCAGCGGAGCAACAATTGAGCTCAGCGGCATCCTGAACTACTCTGGCACCACCAATGCTGCAGGACAATTCACGATTCCCGGAGTCCTTTCCGGCAATTCATACAGCTATGTTGCCTATGCTCCGGGATATGCCACAGTTGATGGTACTATCAACGTGGGCACCACGAATTACAATATGGGCACCCTCACCCTGCCCGAGACCAATAACCCGCCCTTGGGACTATCTGCCGAGGAGAATATAGCTCAGACTGCTGTAACTCTCACCTGGCATCCTCCCGGAAGCTCTGTCTCCGGACCGGTGGAAGATTTTGAGCTCAGCAACGGTGATTGGGTGGCTTCTTCCTCTTGGACAGATCCCGTGGGAGACTTTGAATGGAGCAATACCTACGACGTCGCAAACTGGGCTCCCACCTACACGGGAACAAACGTGGTACCTCCTCCGAATGCCTATTCCGGAACCGGTATGTGGGGCACCAAGATCAATACAAACTATACCAACTCCGGTGGCTTTAACTACCTGAGCAAGACCTTCAACCTGGCAGGTATTGCCAATCCTCAGCTCAGATTCTGGAGCTGGGAAAATGTGTTTGGAAACTTCGACTACGCTCAGGTTTCCATCAATGGCACAGTGCTCTGGGGACCCTCCTGGGATTACTCCGCAACGCAGTGGCGTGAACGCATTGTTGATCTGACCCCCTATGCCGGAATGGCAGAAGTAGTGATCAGATTTGAGATGTGGGCTACCACCACGGTGAACTATGCCGGCTGGTATATAGACGACGTCTATGTAGGCCCCGCCCTGGATCCCATCTACGCCTCTCCCGCTCCCAATGCAGATCCACGCTTTGCTGCCTTGAACGAAGAAGCAGCGGCTGAATTGGTGCAAAGAACAGCCCGGGCTCCTCGCCTGCAGAGCTATGAAAGCTCTGCCCAAAGCACCCGCACTGATAGCCGTGCCCTCCTGGGTTACAAGCTCTGGCGTCTGAATTCCGGACAGGAGGATAACGAAACAGCCTGGACTCTGCTGACTCCCTCCGTGGTCACAGATACTACATTTGTGGATAGTGCCTGGGCCAGCCTTCCCGATGGCTTGTACCGCTGGGCAGCCAAGAGTGCTTACACAAACAACATCACTAGCGTGCCGGCCTTCTCCAATACCATCCGTATCCTGAGGCTGGATCTCTCCGCACTGAGCTTGCAGGGTTCTTCTACCCCCGCTCAGGGAGCTCCCGCTGTCTATAATGCTACCATCAAGAACACCGGCACCACCACTCAGGCAGGAACAGCCTGGACGGTGAAACTAATGAGCGGAGAGACAGAACTGGCTTCTGCTCCCGGACAGACCATTGCTCCCAATGAGACTCTGGATATCCCCATCACCTGGACTCCCACTACACCCGGCCCTATGGCCGTCTATGCCAAGGCTGTGCTGCCAGGAGACGTTGTGGCAGATAACAACAACAGCCCCGTGCTAAACCTGGCAGTGATGCCGCAGGGTGTGGTCTCCGTCACTATCGGTGATGGCGGCCAGACCGAGGGACGTCCCCTGGATTTCTATTACAAGAACAGCCTCTTTGAGACTCTCTACTACCCGGATGAGATCGGACGCTTTGGCAGAATCAATGCCATCAGCTTCTACAATAACTTCGTAACCAATCTTCCCGATAAGCCCACTCAGATCTGGCTGGGACAAACCAATCTGGCAGACCTCTCCGGTGGCTGGATCCTGCCCACGGAACTGACTATGGTTTATAATGGAAATATCACCTATCCCAGCGGTGAAAACACAGTCACCATCCCGCTACAGACTCCCTTTGACTACACTTCCGGGAATCTGGTGCTCTATGCCTATCGTCCCTGGGAAGATACCAGCTACAACACCAACGATAACTTCCGCGTGCAGACCGTTGGCACAAACCGTGCCCGCAAGCTGACCTCCAATACTACGCAGTATGATCCCGCAGCTCCTTCTGCCGCCGGCACCCAATCTGCCCAATTCCCGATGACCACCCTGCATATGCAGTCCATCGGCGATACTCCGGTCTTTGGAATCAGCCCTGCTGCCTATGACTATGGCACAGTTCTAAGTGGATCAGACTACGACCAGGTCTTTACCATCGTCAATGCCGGTGGTGGAGCTCTGACGGTCTCTTCCATCACGATAGCCGGAGATCCCAGCTTCAGCCTGCAGAGTCTGCCCACTCTGCCCGGAACCATAGACTTCACGCAGAGCCTGAGCTTCACGCTACGCTACGCTCCCACCGTTGCCGGCACTCATACCGCCACTATCACTCTGATAGACAATATGACCCGGCAAACTCACACAGTGCAGATCACAGCCGCCTGCGTGAGCCCCACTCTCACTTCTCTGCCCTATCAGCAGAACTTTGATGCAGTGGTCGCTCCCGATCTGCCTCCGGATTGGCATGCCTTTATCCAATCCTCGGCAACCGCAGCCATCGTGAAGACCTACACCACCACCCCGCACAGCACACCCAATACCGCTGGAATGGCCAATAGCTCAGATGCAGCAGCAATGCTCTTCCTGCAAGCTCCACCCTATGGCACAGAGGTTCAGACCAACCTCACCCGGGTGAAGTTCTACGCCCGCTCCTCCAGTGCAAACTACGTGCTTTCCGTGGGTGTGATGGTAAACGCTCAGGATCCCATGACCTATACAGAGGTACAATCGATACCGCTCACCACCACCTGGACCGAATACGTGGTAGCCTTCAACGGTTATCAGGGAACAGGCAAGATAGTGGCCTTCAAGCATGGCTTGGGCGGCACCAGCCGTACCCTATATGTCGATAGTGTGATGCTGGAATTCATCCCGCAGAATGATCTTGCAGTGGTGGGCATCAGCGGAAACAGCACCCCCACCTCTGGAGTGATCACTCCCTACACGGTGCAGGTGCACAACTGGGGCTCCAATGCCCAGACCACCTATCAGGTGAAGCTCTTCAACGCTGCCGGCGTGGAACAAAGCGCCGTTGCAGGCCCCACCGTGACTCCCGGCCAGACTGTGGATGTGAGCCTGAACTGGACTCCCGGAGATCCCGGCCCCAGCTATATCTACGCCAAGGTCTTCCTGGATGGAGATCAGAATTCTCTGAACGACCAGAGCGCCAACTATAACGTGAGCGTCAATCCCCAGGGAGTCTTCTCCTTCGTGATAGGCGATGGCTCTCAGACAGCCCGGGTGCCCATCGATCTCTATTACAAATCCAGCATCTTCGAGTGTATCTACTACCAGGATGAAATCCTGCCCAGTATGGTGCAGGGAATGATCTACGGATTGAGCTTCAATGCCAACATCACATCCACAGATATTCCCCCGAACCTTCCCATCAAGATCTGGCTGGGTGGCACTCAGCTTGCCGATCTCTCCGCCGGATACGTCAATGCCAGCGATCTTACCTTGGTCTTCGATGGCACCGTGACCATCCCCAACGGTGAGAACGTGATCACCTTCAGCTTCGCTCAGCCCTATCTCTATCTGGGCGGAAACCTGATCATGCTGGTGCAACGTCCTCAGGATACAGATTACTACGCCACCACCGATGTCTTCCGGGCTCAGACCATTGGCACCAACCGAGCCAGAAAGATGAGCAGCGATTCCACCGTCTACGATCCCAATGCCCTCACCGGCGGAACCCTGGGTGGACAATTCCCCATGACCACCTTCCACGTTATCCCCGGTGGAGTGGGACATCTCACCGGAACCGTTACCGGAGCCGGCGGACAGCCTCTGGCAGACGTCCAGATCACCTCTGATACCGGCGGCTATGTGGCTCAGACCAATGCCGCAGGTCTTTACAACATCATGAACATCCTGGTGGATACTTACCAATTCACCTACCAAAGATACGGCTACATCTCCCAGACTCACACCGTGAACATCCTGGAAGACGAAACTGCCACCCAGAACGTCACAATGGTCCAAATGCCCACTGTGAACGTGACCGGAACAGTGATCGCTTCCGATACGGGACTGGGCTTGAATGGAGCCAGCATCAGACTCACCGGTTATGAGGATTACACCGCCAGCAGCACTGCCACCGGTGCTTTCACCATCCCCGGAGTCTATGCCAACCAGACCTATAACTACACCATCGTTGCCCCCGGCTACAGCGTCCAGACCGGCACCATCGAAGTCGGTGCTACGAACTATGCCATGGGTAATATCACTCTCACAGAACATGCCTTCCCCGCCATGCATGTGACGGCAGTTGTGAACAACCAGAACACCGCAGTGGATATCAACTGGCTCGCACCCAATCCCAACGTTCTGAGCATCACAGAAGGCTTCGAAGGCGCCAACTTCCCGCCCATCGACTGGACTCAAACCATCACCAATACTGAGCCTCCCAATGCTCAGGGAGTTTCAGCCACCTGGGGTAAGTTTGGCTCTGTGACGATCAGTTCCGCCACTGTTGCACCCACCGAAGGCGAGTATCAAGCCGGCTTGTGGTGGAGCTACAGTCATCAGGATGAATGGCTCTTCACACCCAGCTTCACCGTTCCGATGGATTCCTACCTCTATTTCGATAGCTACGTCTTCCTCGGCTCCAATGCCGGAGATCACTACTATGTGAAAGCTTCCACCGATAACGGCCAGAACTGGACTGTGCTCTGGGATGCCTCTGCTCAGACAGGCGGCTGGAACTATTACACCACGCCTATCACCATCAGTTTGGCGGACTACGTGGGACAAGAGCTCAAGCTCGCCTTCCACGCCATTGATCCTCCTTCCAATGATGGACTGTGGTACACCTGGTTCATCGATGGCATCTATATCGGAAACGAATATGATGTGATCCGCTTCTCCCCGGAAGAGCTCACCCAGCGCAGTGCCTCCGCACCGACGGTGGGAGGGCTTCGCACCACTCTGCCTTCCCGCGCTATGCAAAATGGCAGCCTGCGCAGTGAACCGGCTCTGCCCAGACCGCTTCCCAGCCAGGATGAACGCAGCCTGGTGGGCTACAAGGTCTGGAGACTGCTCTCCGGACAAGAAGCAGATGAGACCAGTTGGATCTCCCTGACGCCAAATGTAATCACCACTCCCGCCTACAGTGACATAGATTGGCAGACCCTGACCAACGGAGATTACCGCTGGGCAGTGAAAGCCATTTACACCGGTGATGTGAGCTCGGTGCCTGCCTTCAGTAACATCCTGAATGTCAATATCGGCACTGGCATGATCAGCGGCTTGGTGAGAACTGTAAACAACCAGGCCATCGCTGGTGCAACCGTCACTGCCGGCACCTACAGTGCCACAACCAATAGCTCCGGCGCCTACGTCCTGATCGTGCCCGAAGGAACTCATAACGTCACTGCCTCCGCCACCGGCTATGAGTCCCAAACCGTGGAAGGAATCGTGGTGGCAGAAGATCAGACCGTGACCGTGAACTTCAACCTTGTGGCAGGCTCCGGCACAGAAGAAGATATCCTTCCCGCCACACAGACAGCGCTGGTGGGCAACTATCCCAATCCCTTCAACCCCACCACCAGAATCCGCTTCGACCTCCTGGAAGCCGGCCCCGTCCGGATCGAAATCTACAACGCCAGAGGCCAGCTCGTCCGACTCTTGGTGAGTGAAAGCCGCATTCCCGGTCAACACAGCGTGATCTGGGATGGTACAGACAATCATGGCAGCCCCGTGGGCAGTGGAATCTACAACTACAAGATGATCGCAGGAAAGTATAGCAGCACCCGCAAGATGATCCTGCTGAAGTAAATAACGTAACAACACATTAACAAACGGCGATCTTCGGATCGCCGTTTCTTCTGGTTAATGAGTTAATAATACGCGCTCCGGATTGGAGACGTCCCCGCCTCCATTGGCCGCTTGCGGACAACTCTTTGTGTATCACCAATTAATCTTTCCTGCCGACTTCGTCGTCATGTAAACGAGGACGTTTACAATCGGGAACTCATATATGACCAGAGGACAGCAGAAAAGTAATAGAGGCTACATCTAGTCGCTTTATAAACAAGGAGATTAATCAAAACAGAGTGAAAGAGTAAAAGAGAGTTCGGGATGGATGTCTGTCTGATAGACTAAAACCTTGTATCTGTAGGGGCAGACCTATGTGTCTGCCCCTACAAGTTAATAGTGAAGAGTTAATGGTGAATAGAGGTGAGCCGCAGTCTCCCAGCTTCACAATTGCCGGACTTGTCACTTGTCACTCGTCACTCTCTGTTCACTGTTCACTAAAAGAGTACCCGCAAAATACGCATCTCATACCCATGTGACACGCATGAATTTACATGGGTGTCACATGGGTGTCTCATGGGTGTCTCATGCGTGTCGTATCAGGGACAGAAGCTTGCCCGCGGGGCGGACAATCGAGACGAGGACGTCTCGAATCCGGAACGTTGAGCGTGAATATCTGCGCAATCTGCGTTATCTGCGTGCTATTAAAAGAAGATAGCTGTGTAGATCATAATCATCTGCGTTATCTGCGTGCTACTAAAAGAAGATATCTGTGTAGATCATAATCATCTGTGTTATCTGGTGCGCCACGAAGCGTTGTTTGGGAAGCTGGTGAGAATCCAGCACATTTAATTATCCGTTCGAATGTAAGCGAAGAAGATGGCAGCAGCCGTAAGGCGAGAGTCAAAGCTCTTCTTAGCGGTAAGTAAGCCGTAGCGAAAGCGAACAGGTTAGCCTCGTTAAGCTTAGCAGTTGGTCAGAC
>JAEZUG010000066.1 GCA_023421135.1 Candidatus Cloacimonadota bacterium
GAGGATTGTAATCTGTGTTAATCATAATCATCTGCGTCATCAGCGTTCTATTTGATCAGGTCGATCAGGTTATCAGCGTTCTATCTATCCTGCTGATCCAGTTGATCCAGTCATCTTGAGTTCTATTCTTTTCACGAGGATTTCAGGATTAGAGGATTAGGAGGATTGTAATCTGTGTTAATCATAATCATCTGCGTCATCAGCGTTCTATTCTTTTCACGAGGATTTAAGGATTAGAGGATTAGAAGGAAAGAAATCTGTGTGAATCCGTTTAATCTGTGTCATCCGTGTTCTATTCCAGTAGCTTCCCCGCAAAGCGCCTGCAGCGCAGCTCTCGTCACTTGTTACTCGTCACTCGTCACTCCCCAAAAGCGACAAGATGTCGCTTCCACTATCCCTGCTCTTTGTCCTCTGTGATTAAAGAATCCCAACTCCCTGCAGCGGAAGAAATGTCTTGACAGAAAAGAGGCATCCAAATTTCTTGGCAAAACGTAGTCAAGACAGGTCCAGTAACTCAGTGGTAGAGTATCTGCCTTTTAAGTAGAGAGTCGTTGGTTCGAGTCCAACCTGGATCACCAAAGTTTTGCGACCCCTTCGTCTATCGGTTAGGACTCAAGATTTTCATTCTTGCAAGAGGGGTTCGATTCCCCTAGGGGTCGCCAATATTTTGCCTACGCAATGTGTCCCGTTCGTCTAGTGGCCTAGGACTCGTGATTCTCAGTCACGCAACGGGGGTTCGATTCCCCCACGGGATGCCATTAACTCCCTCGATTTATGCAAATTGGAACACTTATTGCTCCATACAAACAAGAGATTATGGAAGAACAAGAAAGAGATTTTATCCCGCCGAATCGCCTGCAGCTTTCCTATCAATTCGGCATGGATGGCAGACGCAGGATCTTCAGCATACCCAAGGCTATGCTCTGGGGAGCTCTTGTGCTCCTGATATTCTTGATTTTATGCACTCTCATCCTCTTTATCAGCGCTTCCAGATTATCCCACAAAGCTACACTTGCCAATCGTTTAGCCACCGAGAACCGGGAGTTGCGTTTGCGTATGGAACAAAACATCACGCAGCTCAGCAGCACGCTGGATTCCATCAGTGTGGTAGTGGATTCGCTCAAGACCGGCGAGATTAGAATCAAATCCGGAGTGAATTATCCCTATGTCAGTGGCGATCAACCCGCGCTTCCCTATCTCAAATCGGTGGACAACCGCATTGATCAGATGCAGGAGAAGCTGCAAGGCATCATCAATACTATCCGGGGCGAACAGCCTGTGCAAAAACCCACCTCCCGGATCGGAGCACCTTCAATCTATCCCTGTTTTGGCAGGATCAGCGATAGCTGGGGATTGCGTATGCACCCCATTCTCAATCGCATAGAATTTCATATGGGCATCGACATCTCAAATAACCTCGGCACCGCTATTTATGCCACTGCCTCCGGCGTGGTGAAGAAAGTGGAATATGAGGATGGCTATGGCAAATTCATCCGTTTGGATCACGAAAATGGTTACGAAACCATCTATGCCCATCTCTACAGCGCTCAGGTGAATCCCGGCGACAGAGTCGAAAAGGGACAGATCATCGGGCTGATGGGCTCCACCGGGCTCTCCACCGGGCCGCATCTGCACTATGAAGTGCTGGTGGGTGGCGAAAGAGACGATCCCGCAGCTTATCTGAATTTTGTGGACGACAGCGTCTATGTCCGCAACTAAGGCTGGACGCGCCTGGCTCTTTAGCAATCACAGTCCTTCCCAAATCCCCACGGGATACAGCTCTATCTCCGAGCAAGATTGTCTGATAGCAGTTGATGGCGGGCTGGATTTACTGGAGTCCCTGGGCAGGAAGCCTGCTCTGGTGATCGGCGATCTGGACAGCCTGGACACGAGAATGATTCCCTCTGGCACTCCCATCTTGCGCTTTGAGCGGGAGAAAAACGAGACCGATATGGAGCTGGCACTGGCTTGGGCACTGGATCAGGGATATCGGGAGATCATCATTTGCAACGACCTGGGTGGTAGATTTGACCACGCTTTGGGTCTGATCCAGAATCTGGAGCTCTTCAGTTCGGAAGAGATCAATCTTCGCATCGAGAGCCGGGATCAGGTGGTCTTCATGCTGCGCCAGCACAACTTGCTATCGTTTCCCCGAGGCAGTCTGCTTTCACTGATAGCCCGGAGTTCAGAGGCTAAGCTACAAAGCAGCAGAGGTCTGTATTACTCTCTGGAGGGGCTCACGCTCTATCCGGACTATTCCAGGGGAATCAGCAACCACTTCACGGAAGACCACGCTGAGATAGAGCTGGTTTCGGGCAGTATTCTGGCTGTGCTTACGCTTTTTAATTGACAAAATTAGTTTAGCCTATAGAATCGACTTTAATAGGGTAACTATTGCCTCCGTTAGCTATCCCTTTAAGGAGGACGGTTGCAGTTATCTGAATAACAAGGTTTTGGATCCTTGGATCCCGGAACAATCAGGGAGAAGCAATGCAAGAAAACGTGAAGATTGAAGATCTCAGCTTCGAAGAAGCCATGAAGATATTGGAAGGAATTGCCGAGCAAATGAGCGATGATGCCGTGAAGCTGGAAGATCTCCTGGATCTGTATCAGGAAGGCGAAAAATACCTGGTTCAATGCCGCAAAAAACTGGGCGAAGCCGAAGCACGCATGGAAGTGCTGCTCAAGGGCAGAGCCGAAAATCAGGAGACTTCAGCAAATGGATCATAAAATACTGCTCAAGAAAGATATGAAGGAAAAGCAGGAGCTGGTCAACATCATCCTGGATCGTTACCTTCCCCGCAAAGACGAATATCCCAAAGAGATTCACAAAGCTCTGCGCTATAGTGTGTTCGCTGGCGGTAAGCGCCTGCGCCCCTATCTCACCATGCTGGCTTATCAGCTCTACAAGGAAGATCTGGAATCGATCACTCCGGTAGCTGCTGCTTTGGAGATGGTGCACACCTTCTCGTTGATCCACGATGATCTCCCGGACATAGACGACGATGAATACCGTCGCGGCAAGAAGTCCTGCCATGCTGTCTTTGGCGAGGGAGAAGCGCTGCTTGCAGCAGATTCTCTTTTGGTCAGTGCTTTTGAACTGGTCACTCATGCCGGAGTGGATCCCGCTCTGCGTCTGCAATTTGTGCGCGAACTGGCACATGAATGCGGAGCAGTGGGCTTGATCTCCGGACAAATGGTCGATATTGCCAGCGAGGGCAAGAAGGTGGACAAGAAGACCCTGACCTATATTCACGAAAACAAGACCGGAAGGCTGATCAATCTCAGCTTGCGCCTGGGTGCTCTGGGCGGCGGTGCTCCTGCCAAAGAACTCAAGGTGATTGAGGAGTATGGACGCTGTATCGGTATTGCTTTCCAGATAGTTGACGATCTTTTGGACATCGAGGGTACCCAGGAAGAACTGGGTAAAAGCATAGGCAAGGATGAAGAGGCCGGCAAGGTGACCTTCCCCTCCGTTTACGGGGTGGAAGAATCTCGACGCCAGGCCACAGAATTGATCGATAAAGCCAAATCTGCCATCAGCAGCCTGGGAGAACGTTCCCTGCTGCTGCAAATTCTGGCGGATTACCTTCTGAACCGTAAGTCGTGAAGCTCTCATATCGACTGTTGCGTTCTTCTTCTCTAGCTCCGCGCCGGATGAGCCAGCATGCTGCGGGTTTTGACCTGACTGCTGCTCTGGATGAGGCAATTGTCCTAGCTCCCGGAGCCTGGCAAGGTGTTCCCACCGGGATAGCCATCCAAGTCCCGGAAGGCTATGAAGCCCAAATAAGGCCGCGCAGTGGCCTGGCGCTCAAGCATGGAGTGACGGTGCTCAACAGCCCCGGCACTATCGATGCGGATTATCGGGGAGAGATCCTGGCCATCCTGATCAATCACGGCTCACAAGACTTTGTCGTGGAGCCCGGTATGAGGATATGTCAGATGGTGATCACTGCCTTGGTGCCGGTGGAGCCGGATGAGGTGGAAGTCTTGGAAGAAAGCATCCGTTCAGAGGGGGGATTTGGCAGCACCGGAACCATTTAGCAAGCATCACTGGAGCCCTTATGCAAGAACTAAAAGCAAGAATAGAATCACTCAAGCAAGAGAAGAACGCCATCATTCTGGCGCACAATTATCAGAGCACAGACATTCAGGATCTGGCGGACTTCCGGGGAGATTCCCTGCAGCTTTCTATCCTGGCCAAAGAAGCCAGCGCGGAGATAATCGTCTTCTGCGGAGTGAGATTCATGGCAGAAACTGCCGCCATCCTGAATCCTTCTGCCAAGGTACTGCTTCCCGTGGCGGATGCAGGCTGTCCCATGGCAGATATGATCACGGCGGAGCAGCTAAGAGCCTTCAAAGCCAAGCATCCCGGCGCTGCCGTGGTTTGCTATGTGAATTCCTCCGTGGAAGTGAAGGCCGAAAGCGACATCTGTTGCACCTCTTCAAACGCTGTGAAAGTGGTGTCCTCCTTCCCCAGAGATCGCGAGATACTCTTTGTGCCGGATCAGAATCTGGGCACCTGGGCAGCCAAACAAAGCGGCCGCAAAGTGATCACCTGGAATGGTTACTGTCCGGTTCACCACTGGGGCCTCAGCCTGCGATACCTGCACGAAGCCCGTGCCAACTTTCCGGGCTACAAGATTTTGGCTCATCCAGAATGCCAGCTTGATCTGCTGCAGGAGGCCGATCTGGTGATGTCCACTGGTGGGATGATGGATTATGTTTCCAAGCACGATGAAGTGATCCTGGCCACAGAAAAGGGGATGATCGACTACCTGAAGCATCTCTATCCCCAGAAGAAGATTGAAGCGCTCTCGGAGACTTCTATCTGCCAAAACATGAAGAAGACCCGGGTAGAGGATTTACTGCGCTCTTTGGAAGAAGAAAGCCTCCCTATACAGGTGGAGCACGAAGTAGCCGAACGTGCCGTGGCCTGCCTGAACCGGATGTTGGAACTCTCCCGCTGAAGCAAAGCTCACTGCGGGAAGTCAAACTCCCCATCCGGAACCTGGTAATCTATCAGGATACACACTATCAGGCAGTTAGTTCTGCCTCTGTGCTGCTGGTGGAATACGCCCTTTCCCGCTATCCGGACACTCCGAAAGAAGTGCTGGAGCTGGGCAGCGGCTGCGGAATAGTTTGCCTGATGCTGGCGCTCTCCAGATCTTCCTGGTCTGTAACCGGCTGGGAGATAGCTCCTGCTCAGGTGGAGCTTGCAACAAGCAACGCTCTTCTTTGTGAGGTGGATACAAGCTTTGTGGAAGCTGATCTACGGATATCCACTCACTCCCGCAAGGCAGAGCTGATAGTCTCCAATCCGCCCTGGATGCCCAAAGGCAGCGGCTTGCGTTCCCCCTATCCCGGCAGAGCGGCAGGACGGGAAGAGCTCCTCTGCACCATGCCGGAGGTTCTGAAAGCCATCCAGCGCAACCTGGCAGACACAGGAGAAGCCGTTCTGATCTATCCTGCTCAACGGGAAGCTGACCTAAAGACCGGATGCCGGAACTCTTCGCTTGACATATTAGAGCTGGATTTCTGTAATGAACCAAATAAATACTTGCTAGCTACGATCAGACAAAAAGGAAACTAAGATATATGGCTTTAAGATTTTACCTGTTCCTCAGCCTCGTCTCCATCCTGGTTATCGGATGGGTGGGAATGCACTATCAGTTTGAAGGAGCTAAACAAGCTCAATTGGAAGATTTGGTAAGTTACCCCATCTACGCTTACCTCACAGATACCACCAAGGTGAGCCCCCTACTGGCAGATTTGAGGAAGTATCCGGAACTGGATAGCCTCCAATATGAAACCGGTGCCAGCGCCGGACGCGAGCTCACGGAGACCTACAGCCTGCCCTTAAACGACCAGTTACTCTCCGGCTTCAGCTTCCCGGATATCATCACTATCAGCTTCAAAGCCGATGCTGCTGCCAGATTTGCCCGCCATAGCGTGATCTCCACCCTGCGTCAATACCTGGAAGAGGAAGATCTGGATCAGCAATCCATCGCCTGGAACAACTCGGAAGCCAAGCTGAAAAGCCTGGGACTGCTGAGCCTGATCACAGACATATTGGTAGGCCTGCTGCTGCTGCTCACGATGATCTTTGGACGCCAGGTCTATGAACAGCGTCTCCTACTCCTGCAAAAACGAAAAGCAGTCTCGGTCGTGGATTATCTCCGGCTCAAATCCCTCACCACGCGCCATACTTTTCTTATGTTCTTCCTTCCCCTGGTGATCAGCTTTGGCCTGTATTACATCCTGGTGTGGCAGAACGTCTTACAAATGATTCTCCCCTACTGGTTTATGGGAGCAGTGGCAGGAACTCTGCTGGTAGCTACTTTGATTACTATGACCATGCTGCATCTGATGGATCACGATAACCGCTTTCATGATGGTGAGGTAAGCGTTGTCCACCACGAAAAGCAAGCACCAATAGAGACCATCATCCACCACCCAAAACCCCTCAAGGACACCGTGGAAGAGCCTGCAGTTGAACCTTCAGAAGAGCCAACAGAGGGGCCTCATGAACCCTAATGTTCCCAATGCCCTCACGCTTTTCCGCGTGATCCTGATCCCGGTTTTTGCCTGGCAGATCTACGCTCAACCCTATTTCAACAGCATTTGGCTGGCTCTGATCATCTTTTGCGTGGCGTCCTTCACCGATTATCTGGACGGTGCCCTGGCACGTAAATACAATATTGTAAGCAACTTTGGCAAGATCATGGACCCCCTGGCAGATAAACTGCTGGTGCTCACCGCCCTGGCCTCGCTCTGTCTGTTGGAGCCCTTCCGCCTGAGCTGGATCATCTTCGGCATCATCCTGATCCGCGAAGTTCTGATCACCATCCTCCGGGAAGTCTATAAGAAGCGCGGCATCATCGTGGCGGCTGATAAACTGGGCAAGATCAAGACCGTGATGCAGATGCTGGGCTTGATCGCCGCCTTCTGTTTCTGGGGTGCAAACTACACTCCCACAAGTGTTAAATTAGCCATCTCCATCTGGTTTTGGCTGGTTGCCGCCATCACTGTGATAAGCGGTGCCAATTACATTTTTCCCAAGCCTGATAAGAGGTAGAAATGAAAAGATTCTTTCTGGCCCTCGCGCTAATCACGCTACTGGCCCTGCTGAGTTCCTGCAAAGGCAGCAAGGTGAGCAGCGAACGTTACACCGCCTACGACAATATCCTGGATTATGCCAAACCCCTGGCATTTGGAGAGGATAACGATATCTACGTCTTCTGCGGAGAACAAAACTGGCGTAGCCTCGAGCCCATTCTGCGCTCCAGCCTGGAACGCACCGTGGGCTTGGTTTACAACGAGCAATACTTCCGCCTGATCCCTGTGGAACTCGATAAACTGGGCGAGATGCTGCCCTATAAAAACCTGATCTTTGCCGGAGACCTGAAATCCTCGGATGAAGTCTCCCAGCACATGCGCCGCTCTCTGACCCCAGCTCATCTGGAACAGGTGCAACAGACAGGGGGACAGCTCTTTGTGGCAAAGAACCACGATTCCCGCGACCAGGTGATCCTCTATCTTTTGGGAACGGAGCCAGAGCAGCTCTTCCGCGTCACCAATCTCCAGAGCTCCAACATCTTCCGCATCATGCTGGAACGCTATAGTCAACGCCTGGCCTACCAAGCTTTCCGCGGCAAAGTGATCGGAGAAGACTTCTGGAAGAACTTTCCCTTCAGCCTGAAGGTGCCGGATACTTACAGGCTCTATTCCAACGATGCCCCTGCCCGTTTTCTCTCCCTGCTCTACCGTTCCCGCATGGAAAGCCGCGAGATCCCGGATAAGTATATCTCCATCTATTATGAACCCATGCAGACAGATTCCGTGGATGGACAGTGGCTTTTGAACAAGCGTAACGAGATCTGGGGCAAGAAGTTTGAAGGCGATATTGTCCCGGCGGATAAAGTCCGGATGGAACGCTCCTCTTTTGCCGGATTTCAGGGTTGGAAGCTGATTGGCCCCTGGGAAAACCACACTCATCTGATCGGCGGAGCCTTCCAATCCATGGGCTTTTGGGATGCCCCCACCAAGCGCGCCTACATTGTGGATAACAGCGTCTATTTCCCTGCCGGGGACAAGCTTTCCATCCTCATGGAACTCTATATGATCTCCTCCACCTTCAAGCTCAAGTAGTAGATGCGCAAAGCCGGCCTCTTCCTCCTGGTGCTCCTGGTGCTCTCTGCCTGCAGTTCCAACCGCAGCCTGAAAGTTCCTGAGACTGCCTCGCACCCTTCTCACGCTTCGCTTTTCTATTTTATGGCAGGGGTGATGAACCAGCAATGGGGCCAGTACAGCCAGGCCGAAGATGCTTTTAACAAAGCCATTACCTACGACTACCGCAGCTATCAGATCCGCCGCTATCGCCTGCTCAATTCCATCTACCGCTATATGCTGAACGAGATTGACGCTGCGGGCTTTCAAGAGGCCATGGAGCGCAGCGGGATCCAGCCGGATGAGCTGATCCTGCAAAACCTTTACAACCTCTATCAGGCCAAAGGGGACAGTCTGGCGGTGGGCAACACCCTCTCTCAATTGGAGAAGGAACATCCCAATGCCAGGATCCATCTGCTGCGCTTTATTTATGACTACAGTTACCTGCATACCCTCAATCTGGAGGCGCTGGAACGAAGCTTGAACGCCAATCCTGAACCAGACGTTAAACTCAACCTGGCAAGGATTTATGGAGATATAGATCCCAGCGTGGCGTTGAGGCTGGCTCACGAACTCAATGAGAGTGATCCCACGGAGGAATCTCTGGATCTGGAGGAGGAACTGCTTCTCCTGCAAGACTATTATGAGCCTCTGATTGCCTATTTCCGCAGCCTCGATCCCGCCACTCAGCTAGCCCGGATGCGCCATTTTCTGGATCAAGTGTTTTACAATGGCAAAGGCGATCTGCCCTTGGCCATCAGCGAAGACATCATCGCCACCGGTGATTATGAGATGCTGGAAAGCCTGGCGCTATCTGCTCTCTTTTTTGCCAGCGGAAACATGATGCAAGAGCTGGAAACCGTGATCAATAGAGATCCTGTGGACAGCCTGCAAAGAAACCAGCTCTATAGCCTCTTCATCAGCCGCTCCCTGCTCTATCCCGATGGCAGAGACCTCAGTCTCTACAGTCATAAGCTCTATAGTTCCCAGCAGATAGAAAGCATCCTCAGCCTCTATCTGATCTCCAAAAACACCGATGCCGATTTTATCACCTCGGTAGATAACGATAGCCTCTATCAGAGCTTCTTTGAGGCTTGGGACAGGGCAGTTACTGACCCTCCGCTGCGCAGCTATCTGGAAAGCTATGGCAGCCTGCTGCGCGAAACGATCTCCGATGCGGACTTTGTGGCTGCCAAAACCCGGCTGGCCCGGACTTTGGTGGAACGCGGCTTCGGTGGAACAGAGGATTTCCTTCTGCTTTTGGCAGAGATCGATTCCCAAACCCAAACTGCGGCATATCTTGCCCTGCTCCGGCAGGCTCTGGAGCGCAATCCCGGAGAAGCCAATTTGCAGAACGCTCTGGGCTACACTTTGATCCTGCAGGGCGAGCTGGAAGAGGGTGCTGCGCTGGTGCTGCAAGCTCTGGATCAGGAGCCCGAGAGCGCCAGTTATCTGGATAGCTATGCCTGGTATCTGCACCTCAAAGGCGATAATGAGGCAGCCCTGGCAGCCATGCATATCCCTATGCAGCAAGAGACTATGCCAGCCGAGATTGCCTACCACATTGCCGAAATCCTGCTGGCTCTAGAGAGGAAAGAGGAGGCTCTGGTTTATCTGCGTAAAGCCATGGCAGTGGAGAATGAAGCGCTCTATCCCCAGAAAGCCGAGGAGCGTCTGCGGGAACTGCTGGATAGATAGAACGCTGATCAACCTGATCGACCTGATCAAATAGAACAGTAGAGTAGAGGCAGGGGTTTATTCCTGCCCCCCTCATCAAACCGTGCATGCGGTTTTCCCGCACACGGCTTTCCGACAAAGTTCGTCGTATGCATTCA
>JAEZUG010000005.1 GCA_023421135.1 Candidatus Cloacimonadota bacterium
ATATCTATCTACAAACAATAGATATAAGCCATGTGGCTCTCAATAAAAACATTGAGTGGCTCAATAAATCGGATAGCACTGGCTCAACTTGGTCGGACAAGGTGGCCTTTTTGAGAAGAATATGCACCTGCGAAGGAGACTGTGTGATAAGGAGCAGAATGTCACGAGGTAGTCAGGAAGTCCGGAACGAAGTGGAGGACGCTGATTATAGCCCAGGACGCAGTCCTGGGTGCCCCGGCAAAGACAAACATCTTCGTAAGAAGCTCCCGCCCATACCGTTGAGCGCTCACGCTCAAAGGTATAGGCGGGAGCTAACACGTTCCTACGATTGCGAAACCCGAAAAGCCCAGGACTGCGTCCTGGGCTATATTCAACGCCCTCCGGGCTGATTTAAGTGTTTTCACACAGTCTCGTTCCCACCCCACCAAACGGCAAGCGTTTTATTGGGGGTGGAGAAGCGGAACCCCGGGTCAATAGCATGATAGACAAGTTGTTATGGTTTAACTCATCACCCCCAGGCAAGAAAACCAAAGTTTTCCTGCCTGGGGGTGATGGATACTTGTTAATAATGGGCGTAAAACCATACCAGTCGATGGGTTGCCACCCATCGCCATCAGATGATCGCCCCTTCAGGGCTTTTCCGGGCAGACACGCAGGTTGCCCCTACGGATGGGTTGTGGTGGTTGTTTTCTGCCAAATCGGAGTTTGGCAGACCAGTAAACTCGGGCGAACACACAGGTCTGCCCCCACGGATGGGTTGTGGTGGTTGTTTTCTGCCAAATCGGAGTTTGGCAGACCATTTAACGCGGGCAGACACGCAATTCACCCCTACGGATGGGTGGTTTTGATCTCCCAGCTACACGAGTACTTTCTTGTCACTGGTTACTTGTCACTCGTCACTTGTTTGCGGCGCAGTCGTTAGCAGCTCCCGGAGCATGGCGCTGGCCAGGGCTTTGGCTCCCTCACCGTTTTCGGCAGCAGGACCTGTGCAGCCCGGGCAGCCATCCGTGCAGGGACAGGCTGTCACCAGAGCCAGAGCGTCGATGAGCACTTTGTCGCAATCCTGATACAGCCTGCGGGAGAGTCCCACGCCGCCCGGGATGGTGTCAAAGATCGCCACACAAGCGTCTCCGGAGGCCAGGTCGCACTTGCTTTCCCAGAAGAGATCGAGGTCTTTACGATCGCAGCTCACGAAGAAGGGAGAGATATTTACCAGCAGATAGCCCAAGCCTGAAAGTCCGCTCTGGATCAGCACATTGGCTTCTGCCAGACGGTGACAGCGAGGACAGAGGGTCACGAGGTTCTCCGGAGCATTAGCTTCCTCAACTCTGGCAAACTTGCGGATGGGGATTTTGTGGTGCACTTCAAAGGCTTTACCGTCTTCCTGGAGACCGCAGTTTTGGCAGCGCTGGCCGTCTCTCTGTCTGATCTGGCCGCAGAGCTTATCCCAGCCTCTCCCGTAGTTATTCGGATCATTGCGCCACAAGCCCTGATCCCGCAGATTGCCGATGGTATTTTGGTTCAAGCTGATCCACCAGGCGATGGTATCCAGTTCCGAGGGCGGCAGGTCCAGCTCTTCATAGCCCAGGATTTCCTGAGTCTGAAAGCGGAGCTTCTTGAAGCCCGTGATGGTGGTGGTGACCTTCACTCTGCCCATGTATCTGGCTCCGCCGGGTAGGCGGGAGCTCATAAAGAGCTGCAGCAGTTCAATCTCCGTCTTACGTTGCGGCATCGTATAGTAGTTCACTACGATGGGTTCGAGCTCCACTCTGTCTTCCACGAGATCCAGTTTGTTTACCTTCCAGGTATCGCCCTGATCCAGATAGATGGCATTGGGATGCACCATCCAATAAGCGCTGGCTTTATCCACATAGCCGATCAGCTCGCCCCCGGAGACCAGTTGCATCTGGCTGGAGGCGTTACGGATAGAGACGTCCTGCGCCGGGTAGCTCTCCAGCTTCTTCTGGTAGCGTCCGCCCACCTTGCGTATCCTTCCATCCTCTTGCAGGATTTGCAGATGCGGCTCCAGTAGCACGGCAGAGACGGCTCCGAAGGGTTCATCCACCAGCAGCGCCATATCCGCAATGGCACAGAGGAGATGCTTTTGCAGGATCTCGGGATTGTCCGGATCGATCAGGGCTTGCTCCGGACTCTGGTCAAAGATAAATTCCGGGTGCTGGCAGATGTATTGATCCAGCGGATTGGCGGCGGCAACCATGATGGTGAGGGCGGTCTGGCCTTGTCTTCCAGCGCGCCCGGATTGCTGTTTGGTGGCGCTGATAGTACCGGGATAGCCGTTGAGGAACACCGCATCGAGACCACCGATATCGATGCCCAGTTCCAGAGCGTTGGTGGAGACCACCAGTTGCACCTCGCCTTCGCGCAGTTCTTTCTCGATCTGGCGCCGGTTTTCTGCCAGATATCCACTGCGGTAAGCGCGTATCTTGTTCTCCAAGCCCCGGTTGAGCAGGTAGAGATAGAGAATCTCCACGCTGCGGCGGGGTCCGGTGAAGAGGATGGCCTGGCCCGGGCTATCCAGAAATCTGCGGGAGATTGCCGTGGTTTCTATCAGGGCGCTGCGACGGATGCCCAGCTCGTGGTTGACCATGGGAGGATTCAGGATCAGGAAGACTCTCCTGCCATGCGGGGAGGCATCCCGCTCGATCATGGTAACTGGTTCTTCGAGCAGCTTTTCTGCCAATTCCCGGGCATTGGCCAGCGTGGCTGAGGTGCAAACAAACTGTAGCTTTCTGCCATAGAAGGCGGCAATCCGTTTGAGCCGGCGAATCAGATTGGCAAAGTGAGAGCCAAAGACCCCGCGATAGATGTGGACTTCGTCGATCACGACATAATGCAAATTGGCAAAAAATGGAGCCCAAAGGCTGTGATTGGGCAGGATTCCCATGTGCAACATATCGGGATTGGTGAAGAGCACCTGAGCCTCCTTGCGGATCTTCTGGCGCCGGTCTGTGGGAGTGTCGCCATCGTAGATGCCGCAGTGGAGCTTGCTGCCTTTGGGTTGATAGAGGTTGAGGCTCTCCATCATGGCACTGAGTTTGCCGGCCTGATCCTGCGCAAGGGCTTTGGTGGGGAAGAGCATGATGCAGCGGCTGGAGGGCATATTGAGCAGTTCTGTGAGCACCGGTATCTGGTAACAGAGGCTCTTCCCGCTGGCCACTCCGGTGCTGAGCACCAGGTTTTCTGCCTTGTGAATTGCCTCGAGAGCTTCGGCTTGATGGGTGTAAAGCTTGTCTATGCCGCCTCTGCGAAGCAGTTCCAGAAGCCTTTCCGGCAGCCAGTCTGGCAGTTGAGCCCACTCTGGTAGGCGCTCTTCTTCGGTCTTTGAGGCAACGATGCTCTCCCGGAAGCGGGGTTCGCTGAGGACTTCCTCAATATACGCATCCAGGCTTTCCAAGTGTCTGAATCCACTCATGGCAGCTTGATGAATTTGAAGGTTTGGCTTCCAGCATCTCCTATGAGTTTGAGGAAGTAGAGCCCAGGGGCAAGCTTGAGCTCCAGCTCCCGGCTATCCAGGCTGCCATCCTGCCGGCTGGAGTGAATCTGTCTGCCTCTCAGGTCAAAGATCTCCAACTGGTAGCTCCCTCGTGAAGAGCTTTCCACCCGGAAGTAGTCTCTGCCGGGATTGGGATAGAGCTTGTATTGCGGCGAGGGAGTGAGGTGATCATTAGTGGAACTTCCACCCTGGCTCCGGAGCTCCAGATCGTCCAACCAGAGGGCAAAGCTATCCCAGGAGATGGCTTGCCAGGCCAGCCGGATGTTTTGCTGCTGCCAGGCACTGAGGTCGTAGCTGTAAAGCGTCCACTGCTCCGGCACTTGCAGATAGGGCTCTGGAGATAGAGGCATGAAGTCCGCGGGATCGTCGGAGCCTGTGGAGATCAGAACTCTCAGCCGTTCCAAGCCATACGCAACAGTGTGACTGCGGGCGTAAAACTTCAGTTCCGGGCTGGTGCCCAGATGGTAGACGGGGGAGATCAGCCAGTCATTGGAGGGAGGATTCAGGCTGCTCATGGAACAAAGCATGGCAGATCCGGTGTGGGCACTGATACTAAGCGGTGGCACGGTTTGCCCGGGCTGGAAGACTATCCAGGAAAGGGCACTGCCTTCGCCGGGGAAGTTGCAGCCATCCCAGCTCCAAGTGGCAGAATCATCCTGATCCAGACTAATCCAGGGGCTGAGCTCTGCGGAAAAAGCAGGATAGTATTCAAAGCCTTCCCGGAAGAGCAGATCCGGATCAATCTGCGGGATTTGGATCTGGCAAGGATCCGACCAGGGAGAGTAAAGACCGGCAGCATCACGGGCTCGTACTTGATAGTCGTAGACAGAGCCGGAGCTGATCTGAGTATCCCGGTAACTACAGCTTGTGGAAAGGCCTAACGGCTCTCCGTTTCGTTGGATATAGTAACTGACAGCCACACCGCTGAGCGGAGGCAGCCAGCTCAGTTGCACAGCATTGCCGGTGAATTCTGCGCTTAGTTCACGGGGCGGGGAGATGGGTGCTCCGCTGGTGCTGAATTGCCAGAGTGGTCCGGGATAATCCTCTCCCGCTTCGTGAGCAGTCACTTTCCAGTAATATACAGAGGCTTCCTGCAGAGCAGGTTGAGGCTGCCAGGAGCATGATGTAATCCCTGTTGCTATTTGACTTAGCTCATCTGAGGCCAGACCCAACCACAGGTCAAAGGAAGTAGCTTGGCTCTGCCAGCTAAAAGCTGTCTCCGTTCCAACTTCCACAGCCTGATGTACCGGCTGAGGACTATGCGGCGTGAAGGGCTCGGTTTCAATCTCCAGGCGTAGATTTGCCAGATAGGGCAGAGCTGTGAGAGAGCTTGTGGGAGGGCTCTGAGGATCGGGATTGATGCTCATGGAACGGAAGCGCAGAGCTCGATTGAGCACTTGAGGACTACTGAAGAAATCATCATTGGTAGCTCCATAATCAGCAGAGTTCTCATCGATGGCGATCACCAGATTCTGGGTGTTATCATAATTAAACGGGGTTTGAAGCTGAATTGTGAGCCAGCCGCTGCCGGGAAGGTCTCCGGAGTAATCCGCAAGGCTCAAATCTCCATCGTAAACCAAGCTCAGCTCAGTGCTTGGGATCCATTCGCTGAGTTCTTCCAGAGAACTATGTCCCAAGCGGATAGTGATCGAACGGTTCGCTTCGAAGAAGACGTTGCTGCCCACCGTGTACTGAAAGCCCAGGCTCTGAATCTGCCCGGATACTCCAATCTCCGCGCCTGGATATATCTGCTGCACATAGCTGTAGCGCGAGGTAACCGTCCAGGGTAAGCCCTGATCCTCCACGCTACCATCGCCGACTTGCACCAGAATGGCGCTCAGAGGCAGAACACAGCAGAGCAGAGCCAGCAGTAGAACTTTGGGCATAGTTATTACTTAAGCTTCCATATGCTTAGTTGAAAGAGTCTCTGCTCGAAGCTTCTTTCGGACAGGGGCTGCACCTGCCAGATATCCCGGGGCGTAGAATGCAGCTCAAAGTTATCTCCCAGTATCTCTTGCACGGCATCCTGGCTGCTATAGGGCTCGCCATCCTTGCGGAAGCCACCCAGCCAGTTCTCTTTAAGAGTCTGCTCTTCCTGCCAGTTCCAGTCATCAGAAATCACCAGATATCCCCCGGGCAGAAGCCGTTCGTGGAGGCTCTGCAGGAAACGAGAGGGATTGGTGCTGCGGGAGAGGGAACCATCCACTACGATCAGGTCGTAAGCGCTGAACTTGGGCTGTAGATTGGCAATGTCTCCCTGCCAAAACTCCACCCTGGAAGCCAGCTCTTCCAAGTCAAAATCCTCCAGACGCGCATCCCGGTAGCTTTCGATCTCGCCTTCTTCTTTGCGTAAGTAGCGGAAGTAGCCTTCTTCTTTGAGGGCGGTTGCAGCACGAATCAGCCGGGCACTGAAATCCAGCCCGGTCACATGCTTGTAAAATCTGGAAAGCTCCAGGCTCAGACGTCCAGTGCGGCAGCCAGTGTGCAGGACTCTTCCTTTCTGGCCTTCCTGGATGATTTCTGCAATCGCCAGAATCAGGCTGCCTGCATATTGGTTTTCCAGCTTGCGGTCGATATTCCAATCCGCATCGGCAGCCAGGCAGACCTCCTCATCGGTCTCGTAAAACACGTCATGAGTCACAACTGGGGCAGAGCTTTCTACATAGCGGAAGCCGGCATGTTGGTAGAAATGCCGCCGGAAGGCATAACGAGCAGATTTCAGTGCTTCATTGCCGGTGGAGATCCAACTGCCGCCCATGATCAGGTTGTGCCTGCCATCAAAAGTAGGAGTGCTAAAATCGTCGTAATAGGGATGAATTCTGAAGCCCGGGAAGCCGTAAATGGGCGTTTCTGTCCATTGCCAGACGTTCCCGATCACATCAAAGAAATCCCCTTGGGCAAATCTATCGACCGGACAGGAAGAAGCCCAATACTCCAGATTGATATTCCCCGGAGCCTTCTCCCAACGGGGCTGATCTGTGTGGACAGTCAGTTCCCTCAGGCGGGCATATTCCTCTTCCATGGGCAGTCGGATATTCTTGCCGCTTTGTTTGCTTTTCCAATTGCAGAAGGCTTTGGCCTCCAGATAGTTCACTTCCACTGGCCAGTTCCAGGGCATGGGGATCAGCCGGTTCATGGTGCGTAGCCGGAAACCTTCACTTCCCTTTTGCCAAAAGCGTGGCTTTCCGGCTTTTTGAAAGTTGTTCCAAGCCCAGCCTTCCTCTGTCCAATACTCCTCTGCTTCATAACCTCCAGCCTCCACAAAGCCCAGGTATTCCCGGTTGCTGCAGAGGTAGCGGGAAGCTTTGAAGTCCTGCACCTCATAGTCCGCTTTGCCATATTCATTGTCCCAGCCATAGCAGGTGCTGTCATCTCCCTTACCAAGGCTCACTTTGCCGCCAGGAACAGGCAGCAGAGAGTTCTCTGGAGCAAGTCCGGCTTCAGGACAAATATCCCAGCAGTCGGAGGGAACCAGATCTGTGAGGGGAAGCTGGCGGATCAGGACTGAGGAGGTTTCCAGATGGATGCGTTCGTGCTCTATACCCATCATGATCGCCCACCAGGGACTGTCCCAGGTGATGGGTCCTTCCAAGGGCAAAGACTTGATCAGCTTATCGACCAGCTGGCGCACCTGATCCCGGTACTCCCGCACTTCCGCAACGCTGGGCCAGTTGTAGTTGGCTTCATTAAGGTCGTCCCAGCTCATCTCATCGACTCCCACGGCAAAGATGGATTCAAAGCGGGTGTTGAGGCGTTGATTGATGATGCGGCCGATATTGAGCTTGTTGATGTAGAAGACAGCGGTATGTCCCAAATAGAAGATCAGCGGGTGGCGCAGGGGATCGGCACGTTTGTAGTAAACTTCGTCCCGGGCAAGCTGCTCATAGAGCTTCTCATCGATGCTGAAAGTGTCGTGAAAATATAGCAGAACATCCCTCCGCAGATCCACCGAAGAGTCCTTATTCAGAAAAAGAGTCTTAACGCCTTTCATATCTATATCCTTAATCTGCATATTCTTAAGCTGTGCCGTTCAGGTTTGCAAAACCGTCTGACAAGTTTCTGAGAAAAGCTAGGATTTCTTATCTTAAGAGTCAAGAACTATTTTTTTTGTGGTGAAGAGGTGAAGTGGTGAAGTGGGGGAATTGCTTCGCTCCACTTCACCACTCTTCTGAGAATTGGTTTAGTACAGGCAGATCCGTTTGGTTAAGACTGTTTTATCATCGATACGAGCTTTGATCAGATAGACTCCGGAGCCCAGACGATAACCCATGGCATCCCTGCCATCCCAGTGAAAGACCTGTCCACCTCTGTCATTGAGGCTTCCACCCTGCAGAGTGCAGAGCTTTTGCCCGCGCAGGTTAAAGACGTCCAGACGGCATTCTCCTTGAGTGGAACTGAGCTCCAGCTTCATGTTATCCCTGGCCGGATTGGGATAGGCAGAGAGGCTCAGCATCTGTGGCACGGGCAGCACCGGGTCGTCGTTATCCACCGGTTGCAGGCTTGCTCTGGCGTGATGGATAAGCCCTGTGGGGAAGTCTGTATACATTCCCTCGCCGCTTAACCACAGCACGATATCCAATAGGTCTGGCCCAGCCGGGATCAGCTCCAGCTTGCTGTTGTGGCGGTTGAAATCCTCAGGCAGCCAGCTCAGGTCGCAGCTTTCTGCGGGCTGAAGCTCTCCGTTGTTTTCCATATCCAGTATCTGCAATTGCTCTTGGTTATCCAGATAGGCCAGAATCTTGCGATTGCCGGGCAGCACTGCCACGTTGAAGAGAGTGCTCTCCAGATCACCGAAGCCTGCCACGGGCTGCACTGTTCCGGTGGAAGCATCGCAGAGGCTCACATGGAAAGAGTAGTCTCCACCTTCACCGGTCTGCACCAGGATCTCACTCACCAAGCCCAGATTATCGGTTCCCAGCGCCAAACCGTTGATCATGCCAAACTGGCCTTCATAGCCCAGTTCTGTCAGGCTATTTCCTTGCTGCTTATATAAATGGTTGTTCAGGCTCAGGAGGTTAAATTCTGTCCCTTGGGCAAATTGCTTTCCTATCTGCGGATTCTCGATTTCTTCAATCCGGCAAATGTATTCATCGCTCAAAGTGGGCTGACCATAGTATACCAGAGCGCTGATCTTGGGTCCAAAAGGCCAGATGAGCGCAGTGGCATCTTTGAAGCCGATTCTGGAGTCATAGCGATAGTCCTTTTTGTAACCAATCCCACTACCAGGTGCTCCGGGGTAATTGACGCTGTTGAGAGTCCAGCCAAGTGCAGGATCCTCATAGACAAGCGCGGAAGATCCACCACAATAGTCCATATCGATGTTCCAAGCTCCCTCACCATTCCACTCCACATCATAGAGCGACCTGTGCATATAACCCCGGGTATGCTGGATCATGCTGCCCCAGACTTGCAGCGTACCTCGCTCCAAATAGGGACTCCGCTCCGGCCAGAGGGGATTGTACCAGGGATAATCCACATGCTCAGGCCAGGGAAAAACAAGGGTCTGAGGGAACTTCCTGCGATGCAGGTCTATATAGTCCCATGTCTGTCCGCCGTAACTATGCACAGCCGGCACAGAAGGATGCGGATGCTGATACTCAAAACTAAAGACTCCATTCTTGCGGGGATTGGCTGGATTATTCCCCAAAGCGAAGACTGAGGCATAGATCTTGATGGGGTCTGCATCCTGTCTGGCAATATGGACCCTGGTACCACTAACCGGGTCAAGATAGCCGTATTTGACCAGTACCGATTTCTCTGAGATCAGGCTAACTTTATCTGTGGTGTTCAGGGGTTCCAAAGGTGACTCTCCGGGAGGCGTTCCCGCCAGGGTGATATCTCCAATGATGTAGATAGTATCTCCGCAAGCCCAATTCTGTTTCCCGGCAAAATTGCCCTTGATCCAGAGCCGGTTGGCACTGTAAAGCTGTGTATTGGCACAATTGCCCCCGGGCAGAGCAGTCCAGATAGTATCTCTCAGGGCAACCATATTTGTGAAAATTGGCTCATCCAAAGGGACATCGGGATAAACGTTGTACACTTCAAAAGGCACAAGCTCCGGAGACGTGATGCTTCCCAGCCAGGCTTCATAGGTGGAGCCCTGCACGTTTACCATCACGATCTTGGAGGGGTCGTAGTTCACTGGACCAACTGGCTGGTAAGCAGATAAATCCAGGCGTGGTAGTTCGAGCTCCGGAACGTTTTCGAAGATTCCTGCCGGAAAAATAACGGGTATATTGTCATCATTGAAATTTCCAATTAGCTCACCGCTGCACATTGCCAATTGAGCGAATAATGGCCAGTTCGAAGGTGCAAGTGTTTCTGCATGCAGCACATAAATGTCTCCATTGGTGCGGTAGGGACCGCCTATGTAGTCATAGGGGCCAAATCTTACCCCGGTGCCATTGATAGAATCGGGATTGAAGGTGTAACCCTGGGGAACAATGTAGTCCGATCCATCCAGTTGATTGCGAAACTCCTCCATCTTCCACTGCGGATAGGGCAGATCCAGAGAGTAGGATCTGTAAACTCCGTTGTCAAAGTAAACTATAGGATTGTTCTCAAAGCTCCTGCCTGCCGTATAATGAGACCAAGTGCCATCCCATGTATCCAAGATTGACAGCTTCCGCTCAAAGCCATCCATATAGGAGACCACCAGCAGTTGACCGTCCCGCAGGATGCTGGGCTGGGTAAGGCAGGGTTCGCTGAGGGGAAGACTATAAAACGACCAGGTTTGCCCATCATCCATACTGTGTTTTAGAATGATTTCCGTGCTTAAGTCCGGATCGTTGCCAGGGTTGTTGTTATAGGCGATGGCAATCTGGTTGGCGTGGTGATTAACTGCATACTTGCCGGCAAAATGCCCTGTGCCTATTTCTGCAAAAGGACTGATTTCTGCTTGCGCAATGCCGCAAAATAGAAGCAAAGCTATTGTAAAAGCAAGAACTTTCATTAGCTCCTCCCGGGCTTGAATTCAGCTCTAATTCTTCGGTATTGCATCCATGATGAGCAAATTTTGTTCCAAACAGATTGACTATCTGGATAGAGTGCTGATGACGCAGATTGAGCAGATTCATGCGAGTTAATCCCCAAAATGAACACAAATGCAAGAACACAAATGGACACAAGCATACCTAAAAGAGTACCCGTAAAATACGCATCTCATACCCATGTGACACGCATGAATTTACATGGGTGTCACATGGGTGTCACATGGGTGTCTCATGCGTGTCGCCTCAGTAAAGATGGAGAAGCCTCCGGTTTTTGTGCCAATTCGAAGATTGGCACACCAATTGCACTTGCCTGCGTAGATTGAAGACCCGAGAGGAAGCGACATCTTGTCACTTGTCACTTGTCACTTACTCCGTGCTGGCTTTGAGGATCTCGCCCACGGTATAGAGCGATCCTCCACCCACTATCACGTCTGTGGGAGCGGCTTCCTGCCTGGCTTGCAGATAGGCCTCTTTCACGCTGGAGCAGGCTATGGCCTTCACAGGGAAGAGGCTGATGGCCTTCATCTGAGCTTCCACTGTGGCAGCGCGGTCTGATTCATTTTGAGCAACGTAGATCAGCTCTGCCTTGCTGCAGACCAGATGGATCATCTCCCGGTAGTCTTTATCCGCCAGAATGGAGAGCACAAATTTCACCTTGCGTTCTGGATAGATCTGTTCCAGGGATTCCATCAGAGCGGTGATGCCCTGCACATTGTGTGCTCCGTCCAGGATGAAGGCGGGTTCGTGGTGGATCACCTGCATTCTGCCCTGCCAATTGATCCTGCTCAGAGCAGTGCGGATCCCGGCTTCGCTGTGGCTTAGTCCCATCTTCTCCAGATACAATAGGAAAGCAGTGAGAGCCAGGCTGATATTGTGTGCCTGATGTGCTCCGATGAGGTTTGCCCGGAGCTCTTTGAAAGAGTAGCCCTGGAATTCATAGTTCCACACGGTGCCCAGCGGGCTGAGCTTGACATCCGTGATAAATATATCTTTGCCATATTGAAAAACTGGTGCTGTTTTGGCCTCGGCAACTGCCAGGATTTCTGCTTTGGGGCTGGAATCCAGCTTGCCCAGTACCAGAGGGATTCCCTCTTTGATAATGCCGGCTTTTTCTCTGGCAATAAGCTCCAGAGTGTTTCCCAGGGTCTTGACGTGGTCCAGGCCGATGCTGGTGATGGCGGTCACGTCCGGTATCCAGAGATTGGTGGCGTCCAATCTGCCGCCCAGACCTACTTCCAGGACAGTGTGTTTCACATCATGCTTGCGAAAGAGCAGGATCGCCAGAGCCGTGGTGATCTCAAAGAAAGAGGCTTCGCAAGCTTCAAAGAGCTGCTCATATTCTGTGAAGCACTCCAGGACTTCCTGAAAATCCAGCTCTCTGCCATCAATGCGAAAGCGTTCTGTGTAATTGATCAGATGCGGAGAGGTGTTCAGCCCAACGCTTCCCTCCAGAGAAAGGCAGAGAGATTCCAGGCTGGCGCAGACGCTGCCCTTGCCATTGGTTCCGGCGATGTGGAAGCCTTTGAGGCTCTGCTGAGGCTGTCCCAGGGCATTCCATAGTTCCTGCATTCGCTCCAGCCCGAGCTTCACGTTTCCGGAATACTTTTTATAGATGTGTTCTAAGAATTCGTTGTACTGCACGTCATCTCCTGTTTTACCTGTCTATAAAAAAAGCCGTCCGAAGACGACTTTTATAAGGGTTAATAATCTCTTCCGACCTCTTTAGAGAGTCGGCTCAACCGTGCGGAACTGATCCGGGAAGATCATGGCCTTGAGGGAGGTGGAATCGTTCTTTCTCAAGGTATAGGCTTGGGGATTGGTCTTCCAGATATCGATATACTGCTGCACCGCTTCGATCTTACGCTGGCCGTTTGTGCCGGTCTGTTCGTCAATATAATCCAGATCTTCGGTCATCATATTCTGCAATTGGGTAGGCTCCATATTCTCATAGAAAGCCTTGGGCAGATAGTGATTGAAATAGGTCTTCAGATTGGGGCAGAGCACGATGACGCCGATATTGTCCCGGGTTTCTGTGCCAACCATGTCCTGCACGTATTTACCAAAAACAAGATACGGTGTCTTTGTACGTGCTGTTTCCGGGCAGTAGCTGATCTTTTCCAGATACTTTCTTTTGGGGTCGGATTTCTTCCGTGTATTGTTAAGGAGCTGGAGGTCCCCGCCAAAATCTGTCTTGTTTTCACGGATATAGTCTGTCGCTGCGACCCAGATCTCTTTCATATTGTTGATGCAATCATCCACGTTCTTCTCTTTATCAAGATTGAAGAAATGCGGGATCGCCAAGACAAAGATCAAGGCAAGAAACAATATCACGCTTAGAACAGTATAAACTGAGATTCCGTTCTGCTTACGCAACATAATAAACTCCTGAATAAATTACTGCTAATATGCTTTTCTGGAGAGCCAATTCTCGTCAAGCCTTTTTTGGGGGACCCAGCACTTTTGCGATGTAATTGTAAGTCTCCGGGATGTCTTTGAACCTGTCCCGATAGTCTTCTGTGGGCTCAATCGATACATTCCTCATGCGTCTTGATACGGCAGTTTCTCCCCAGTTGTAGGCAGCCAGCACCAGAGACCAGTTGTCTTTGAACCGGCTTCTCAGATAGAGGATGTATTTGGCAGAGGTTTTCAGATTGTAGAGCGGGGTGTAGAGAAGCTGGGGATTGTGGCCGTCCAGCAGGTAGTGGGCAGTGCTTTGCTTCACCTGTCCCAGACCTATTGCCTGGCGTGGAGAGACTGCCAGGCTGCGGAAGGCGCTCTCCGTCTTGATCAGCCGGTAGAAGATCACTGGGTTGATCTTGTAATACACTGCCACGCCCACCGTCATGATCCGCACTGATACGGGATTGTAGATCAGGATAACGAGCAGCAGCAGAGCCATGACCGGATAGATCAGCCCCTTCTTGGTTTGCTTGGCCTTGGATTTCTTCATGCAGAACTAAAAAAACCGGAAGCCATTTGACTATTAGCTCCCGGTGCAAAGGTCTGGGTACTTTAGATGATGGTTTTCTTAAAGTCGTTGAGTCTCAGAACGTGAGACACTTCTTCGTTGATGATCCGGGCCAGAGCCTGGCGAGTCTTGGGATTGGAGATAGAATCGTTGATTGCGTGGAAGAAGAGCAGGGTGTCTTTCTCAAAGGTGATGGCGAAATTCACGATACTCAGGAGGTCTTTGGCCTCGGTTGCCATCTTGATGGCGGAGTTTTCGTTTTCAAAGATTCTGGAATCAACGATGGTTTTCAGGTAACTGGCTACCATATCCCAATCCTGGCTGAGTTCGAGCACGATCTCGTCCATATCGTCCCTGAGACCCAGGAAGGTCTTCTCATGGTTGAGCTCCTGATCGCGCAGCAGGGTCAGGAAATTGAGCGCTTTGTCATCCAGGTCTTTCCTCTTGGTAGCTTCATGGTAGAAAGCATAGCCGTTTCTTTCGATCTGCACGGCCAGTTCGATAATCTCGTTCAATGAATAGCTTGCCATAATGTTTATTCTCCTCTTTTTTATCTACTGATTCGCTGTTTCTAATAAGTTCTTCGTCAGGCCGGATTTGTCAAGCACAAAATCGGGTGGGGGGGCTTTGTGCTTCGCCCCTACCTTTACTGAAGCAGGATCACTTTCCTGACCTCTGATTTACTTGCATTAGAGAATCTGATGAAGTACACGCCTGATGATAGGGGGCTTCCATTTTGGTCTTTGCCATCCCAGATTACATCGTAGTATCCAGGTCGTAGCACATCGTTCAGCAGCAAGCGTACCATTTGACCTCTGGTATTATATACTTCAATTCTATTCAGTAACTCTTTATTCGTTCCATAAGCGATAGTAATCTTCGTCCTACCCGGGTTGGGGTAGATAGAATACAAACCCGATACAGGTGGTACTAATGTGATATCCAGATTACTTACAGGAACTTGAACTTCCCAGGATACACTACAGAAGCTACACTCATCTACGACTCTTACCATTACGAGCTGGGTTCCGGAACTGCTGAAGGTATGAGAATATTCATCCTCAGTGGCATCCTGCAGCTCTCCATTGAGATACCATTGATAGCTGAGTTCACTATCGATATCTTCAGCAGCAACAGAGAAGTGCAGTTCACTGCCCAAGGTGATATATATCAGGCTATCCGGTGGTGAATAGGAGATGATCTGAGGAGGATCGTTTACGGGAACTACACTGATGATGGTACTAGCCCAATCACTCAGCCTGCTGCGATCATCCTGTACTGTAACTGTAATCTCCTCGCTGCCAAACCAGTTAACTGGAGCAATGACAGTGATTGTAAATCCGGACACGCTGCAGATGAGATCTTCAGTGTCCGAAACGCTGATTGTGAGATTGTTAGAATCAACATCACTTATATATGATGAGAGATCAAGCTCCAGAGTATCATCTTCAGCAAAGCTGTAGCTGGGAAGTAAGCTTATCTGAGGAGGGTCGTTCACAGAGCTGACATTCACAGAGAAGCCTAAGGTAGCTCTTGGGATGGAACTTTGCAGGACTACAGCCTTGCTTCGGGTTACAGGTGCTAATGATCTCGGTGATGCTTCAGTAGCTGTAATCGTGATATTAGTTAGACCATATTGCTCGGGAATGCTGGAGATTGTGAGAATCGAGCCGGATATAGAGGCGTTTAATACAGATTCTGTATCCAGGCTGACTTCAAACTGAATGGGATCTCCATTAATGTCTATGACATGGCTTGCAAGATCAATGATGATATCATCGAAGTCTTCTGATAGAGTTATATCCTGGATCTCCGAGTTTATCTGAGGTAGTGTATTCAGCACTTGGATCAGATTTGGACAGTTCTTGGAAGCATATCTCTGACCATCGAAGACAGTCAGATTAACGCTGTACTGTCCTGCTGCATAGTAAGTCCAGCTTGGGCTCTGTTCAACACTATCTGAAATGCCATCTCCATTAAAATCCCATTCCCAGCCTATGGAATTTCTGGTGGAATGATCTGAGAAGGACACGGTAAGGGGCTTCTGTCCACTGGTTTCATTCACATTGAAATCTGCTATCAAAGGGGCTGTGGTCCAATCGAAAGTTACCGCTCCAATATCTGATATAGAGCCATCAGGATCAAATGGCAATGCGGGATTTCCTGCATCGATGCAGGGACTATAGACATACAAGCCGAAATCACCCAAGGCTGGATTGTTGAACATGGGATCCAGGTTCAGGTTACCGATCCCGGGTAAGACTCCAGCAGGCAGGGCGATGTCGCAGTATTCTGAGAGAAGAGTAGAAGTTCCGGTAGCGTTGATGACATCATTGGATGGGTTAGGAGTCCAGGCGATAGTGTGATTCAGGTTCACAGTGCTGTTTGAGCTATCTATAAACCTGGGAAAGCCTGAGATTGTGTTTCTGCTTAAGGTATTACCTGCAGAGGATGTGAAACAGAAAGCGGGGAGACTCTGGTTCGAGTTGTAGGCCTCATCACGAAAGGCAATAGACTTTGTCAGAGAAACAGGTAATGAGTTTAGCTCGTTATTCACTACTGATCCACAATTCTGGAAGATACTATGCTGTATGGAGCTTTGATGATTTCCATTGAAATCTATAGCAGTATAGTATCCTGTGACAGCTAGTGAATCGATGCTTCCCTCTCCGTAACCCAGCAGCCTCAAGCCTCTCTCCGATCCAGTAAATTGTGAGTCTCTACTTAAATGACAGTCGGAGATCTGATACTGGCTGGGTGAGGACTGAGTTCCATTGATGAGAATGCCGGTATTGTAACCTCTGAGAGAATCTCCCACCACCTCAACCTGGCTCAGATTGTAGAGAGCGACACCAATGCTGGCATCACGATTTGATGATTCTGTCTTGATTACTCTGGTATTGGTGAGTCTGGCACGAGCCCTGGATTGGTTGGTTGATTCTATTCGTAGCCCATTGATATATCCTTGAATGATTGCCTGATCAATGATCACCTGGTAGTTGCCGGATATGTCAATAGCGGTATCGGTACTTTGAGATTCTGCGGTTCCCCGATCAAACTGCAGATTGTCAATATTGAGGTTTACAGGAGTTGCACCTGGATTATTTGCCACTATTCCATAGTTGAAGTTACTGATAGAGATATCAGACAGCACAGGTGCAGCAGAACCAGAGATCACCAGCGCCCGGGTGGGTTCCCGACGGGTGGTGTTTCCCGACAGATTGAGGTTACTGATTGTTGGGCTGCTATCGTTAATTGTAATTCCGGTGGAAGCTCCACTAACGTTGATTCCCTGAATTGTGCTGTTACTGGCAGAGGGCCCAAGCAGAATTCCACTCCAGCCACCTTCTCCGTAGGAACTAAAGTTAGCCTGCGTGGCAAGTAAACTACCGTTGATTACCAGAAGGCTATCCACAAGTAGATTAACCTGAGCATTGGGCTCGATGGTAAGGCTATAACCAGGATTTAAAAGGACTTCTCCCAGTAGATTATAGGGGCCTCCCTGCTCTGTCCAGACTATGTTTTGGTTGATCTCAGATGGAGGGATAGCCACTCCAGGGTGGACGAGGAGGTAGTTAGGTTTGATTAGGGTCGTTACGTGAACACCATCGCTGGCAGTGAGCTTGACAGTCATCTGACCAGCATCAGGATAGATGTACCCGGGGTTTGGTAAAGTGGAATCGGTGTAGCCATCGTTATTAAAGTCCCAAGCATAGGAAGTTAGAGGCAGATTTGCAATGGCTGAGAAGTTAAGTACTGTTTGAGGATCCCCTGCCACCACATTGTTGCTTAGTTGGCTGTCTGTTTCGAAATCCACTATCAGGGGATTGGTGACAACTACCATAACCGTATCTGAGGCAGCATCACGCTGTTGAGAGTAGTTGTAGTCATTAACCACAAAGGTTAGCTGCTCTAAACCAGTCCAGTTTGATCGAGGGCTCAAAGTGACAACTAAGCCGTTTATCGAAACGTTTACATTGTTGTGGTTAAGGACACTGACATACAACTGATCATTATCAGAATCAGATATATAGGAAGCCATGTCTATCTGGATACCTTCGTTTTGGTTTATTGCAATGCTGGGAGGCATGTCAATGACAGGAGGATTGTTTATGGGAACGAAATCAAAACTCAGACTTTGGGGAATACCCCAAAGGCCGGCTGAGTTCAAGGCTTGAATCCGCACATTATGCGAACCTAAGCTCAGCCCGGTAAGCGGAATGTCCAGAATCTCTGTGATGTTTGCAGCAGGATCGGCTATATCCTGAGTAACTGCAGCGTCAGAACTCTGATCCAGATACCACTTGACTGCTACAATGCTTGGGAGAGCTTCTGATGGAGCTCTATCTTGCATAATGAACATCTTACTCTGCGGGACACCCCAAGTGCCGTCACTGTACTGAGTGCGCACATACAATCTGTGGGCACCAGTTCTTAATCCGGTCGTTGGAATGCTCACATCAAGGCTGGCGTTTGGGACATTGTTGATTGCTGCCGTTTGGATGGGAGTGCCCGAAGTACCATCAATATAGTATTCTGCCAGAACGATACTTGGGAGAGCTTCGGATGGAGCTCTATCTTGTACTATAAACATCTTACTCTGCGGGACACCCCAAGTGCCGTCACTGTTCTGAGTACGCACATACAATCTGTGGGCACCAGTTCTTAATCCGGTCGTTGGAATGCTCACATCAAGGCTGGCGTTTGGTACATTGTTGATTGCTGTCGTTTGGATGGGAGTGCCCGAAGTACCATCAATATAGTATTCTGCCTGAACGATGCCCGGGAGAGCTTCGGATGGAGCTCTATCTTGTACTATAAACATCTTGCTCTGCGGGACACCCCAAGTGCCGTCACTGTTCTGAGTACGCACATACAGTCTGTGGGTACCATTTTGCAGTTCGGAGGTGTTTACGTTGAAGTTCATGACTACATCCCAACCTCCACTGACAACAATGGATTGTCCATTACCCATGCCTGGATCTACGTCAACGAAATACTCAGCCGCACTGATGGGCGCACCTAACCTTGGTATCTCCGTTGCTTGTATCGCACAAGAGAATGCCATCAGCAACAATGTTGCGAAAACCTGTTTCATAATCCCCCCTATTCCGCTTAGCGGCGGGAACTAGCTTCTATGTGTATCTGCAACCCCTGAGAAGGAGAAGTGTATAGCGTTCCACTCATTTCCATTATTGATGGAAGTGTTGTTGATCCTCTTGTATTTATAGGATACGGTCCTCCATATGCACCGATGTCATTTCTCGTTCCATCAACATCGTTATATTCAGGATCAGGGTCTCCAGCATCAATTGCCGGAGAACCATCAATAGCAGTCCAGCTCCCATTATTGGAGTAGTTATAAACACTATTTATGGAGAGATTATTCAGATTGTTGTATCCTCCTGGAAATATGTTGCCAGACCCAATGTTATACATGATAGTTGGGCTTGAGGGGAAGAGACTGGTATTTTCACCCGAGGTAGAGTATCCTGCAGCCTCGATATAGTTATTCCTTAAATTAGGTATCCCATTGCTGGAGTTTGCGTAGACAAATACCCTTTCTGTACCAGATCTAAGAATTGAGTTTACAACAGTAATGTTTGCTGAAGCTTTGTCGATTATCCTCCTAGCACTAGTTATACCTTGATTGAATACACAGTTATATATACTTATGCCATTTCCCTCGCTGTTGATAATGTATGGACTAGTTCCGATTTGTCCACTAAAGTATGTACCTGTGATCAACATTCCGTGGGACGTATCGCTTGTAGATCCATTAAAAGTCCCAAAATAGCTCAAGCAACATTCGTCAATATGAATATTGTTGTTGTTACTGTATTTAATATTAAAAAAACCTCCAAACCCGCTTATTAATGAGTTATCGCTACCGCCTTGTAATTGCACGTCCCCGCTTATTGAAGTCCCGCGAATATTTACGCCATCAGACCTCCATCCAGTCCCATATATCTTCAATCTCTTGTTCAGATTAAAAGCTTGATACGGTATAAGAGAAGGATATACATAGATTATATCATCATTACTCGCTGCAGTCACAGCTGCCTGGATAGAGGCATATTGCCCTGCAGAAGGGTTGTTGTTATCAACAGTCAGAATTGCTGCATCCAGCGATACACAGATTACTAACACTAAGATCAGTGAAGACAGTCTTGCTTTCATTGTTATCTCCTTTGTATTTATGCTTTTATATATAGTTCTTATCATAGCCCTTGCTCCAGCTCATGCAAATAATCCTCAGCATCCGGCAGGTATTCCGAGAACCCACCCTGGCTGAAGAGCTTGATTGCCTGTTTCAGTTTATCAATGGCCTCCGGGATCTTGCCCTGTTCCTCGTCCATGATAGCCCAATTGTAATAAAGCTTGGCTTCTCCTTCGACATCTCCACACTCACAGAGGATTCTGGCTTCTTTCTGATAGTATTCTGCTGCCAGATCACACTGCTTTCTGCAAGCAGCGACGTTTGCCAGATTTCCATAAGTGTGGGCAATTCCTTCCAGATCAGATATTTTCTCCTGGAAGCTCAGATTCTCCAAATATGTAGCCTCTGCCTCGTCGTACTTGCCAAGGGAGAAGTAACCATCGCCCAGCAAGTCATGAACATGAGATAAGCCTTTGTAGTTATGCATTTGCTGGAATCTTTTGCGACATTCTATACCCATCTCCAAAGCTACTTCGGTCTGTCCCTGAGCAAGTTTCAGGCAGGCTTGATTATAGAACACTTCAGCAGCCAGATGATTGTTCCCGGATTCCACAGCCATATCATAGCTTTCATGGAGCATCTCTCCTGCTTTATCCATATGACCCTGCGACTTAAAATGCTCCCCCAAATCACAACACACTCTTGCTTGCATGCCACCATCATCCATAAACTTGGCTAAATGCAAAGCCTGCTGATAACAGATTACCGCTTTCTCTGGTTGACCCAGCTTTATCAGGATGTTTGCTTTATTGTGATAGATCTTGGCCGACAGATTTTTATGGTTTTGGCTATGTTCCAATGCTTTGTCCAGATACTCCAGAGCTCTGGCGTATTGTGAGAGGTTTTGGAAATACAGTGCAATAATATTCTCCAGTCGTGCACTATTGTACCTATCTGAAGAGAGTTTACAAAGTAACTCTCCTGCCACAGATTCGAATTCATGATAATCCTTGCACTGTCTCTTAATATCCAGATGTGTGATTAAGGCATTGTTCCGGGCTATTTCTGTGGATATCATCTCTAAGTGACTCTCCAAGTATGACCTTGCCACAAGAATGTCTCCCCGAGCCATCAATAAGCGCGTTTTTGCTAATATATAGTCATCCACTAGGTCTGAGTTTTGATTCAGATCCAGATCCAGCTCCAGAATTACTCCCTCCGCCTCCTTATAGTTCCCCATGTCTAGAAGGACAGAAGCCTTTAGTATTTTTATGCGTGATTGCTCACTACTAGTGGCGTGGGCCAGGAATTTGTCACAATACTCAAGCGTTTTCTGATTCATGAATACAGATCTGGCATAACCTATACTCTCCCGCAGGTAATGTAACCACTTTTTGGAATCTTCCCCTTCGCTGTAATGATGTTCCAGAGCAAAGAGCCATTGGGGTAAAGCTTCTTGATACTTCTCTTCAATCACTTCCGCAATTGTCTTATGCATTATTGTTCTATTTATACTCAAGATCGATTCATATACTGCCTGATGCAAGATATTGTGTTTAAAACAATACTCCTGATCATATCCCGATGATGGAAGAACATCAAGAAATTCCAGCGCACATGTTTGTTCCATCGTGAGATCGATATCCGACTGTGGTGCTAATCTCTGATCTACCTGACACAGGATGGACTTGAAAAACTCTTGTCCTATGGCAGAGGCTTTCTGTAAGAGGATTACTCCAGATTTGTCCAGACTCATCAATCTTGCAAGGATCAGCTCAAGTACATTCTCTGGTATTTTAAAACTAAAGATATCCAGATTCTCACCGGCACAAGCTCGTCGCTTGATTACAGCTATCCATTCTTCCAAGTAGAAAGGATTACCTGCAGATTTCCTAGCTACTTCAGCCAGAATATAGGCGGGAACGTCGATACCTCTCAAGGCCTGATGGATCAAGAGCTCTATCTCCTGAGGATTGAATTCCGCCAGATCCAGTTTCGTCACTCTTGCCTTTATCGGGACGAGATCTTCAGGGTACTGACCTTTGCGATAGCTAAGCAGCACCAAAACCCGTGAGGCATGGGTCTGAGGTATCTGGGTTCTGGCATAGAAGTTCTTCAAAAGAAATCTCAGGCATTTTAATGAGGCTTCATCTATGAAGTGTAGATCGTCAAATGCCAGCACTAGCAGTTGCCCCTGTTCTGCCTGCTTGTGGGCAAAGTATCTGAGTAATTGCAACATGCTTTGATTGAGTAAAGCCAGGACATCCTCCTGAGCTTGCTCATCTGATACAGGCTCCAGGGCAAAGCCTGCCACAAACGCAAGTTGATGTATCAGGGATCTCAGTTCTTCCAGAGGATAATCTTTGCTCTGCTCAGAATTCAGACTATTAAAGATGATTTCCTTAGCGCTTTCCTGGGTAAGATCCTCAGATAAGGAAAATACTCTCCTTACTATTTGGCGGAAAGATGAGTAGGGAGGTTGATAGACTGGGGATATCTCTGAAACCAGCCTTGCAGTCTCAGGTATTGTCTTCAAAAATTCTTTGATTAATCTGGTCTTGCCCATCCCTGCAAGCGCTGAGATCAATACAATATCCATATCCCCATTGTGCATGTCTTGAGACTGATACTCTAAATTTTGTCTATATAGCTCCGAGATCTTGTTCAGTTCGTTTTGACGCCCCACAAACTCTGATTGCGATAGCAACCTGGATACCTGGCTACTTATTACGGATGATACCAGCCAAGTCTTCATCGGCAGAGATTTCCCTTTTACCGTCAATTCTCCACGATAACTAAACTCAAAATATCCTTCCAGGGATTCTTTCATGGCATTGGGAAGCATTACCTGCATTGGTAACCCCATCTCTTCCATTCTCGATGCTACATTAACAACATCTCCGTAAATAGTGAAGTCTCCTTCTCGTTTGAGCCCGACCTTCCCGGTTGCCACCATTCCACTATTTACTCCCACTCGCACAGCAAGATCAGTATTAACCTGCGAAAGCTCCGGGATTGATCCCTTTAGGTTGTTGAAAAGTTTAATCACCTCAATAAGCTCTAACCCAGCATACACGGCTCTTCTGGCATTGTTCTCCAAGAAGCCCAAAGATCCAAAATGTACCATGATGCGGTCACCTTCGTATTTATCGACGTAGCCACCATACTTGCCAACTCGTTCTGAGAAGCTGAGCATCAATTGATCCGTTAGATCTTGAAGCACATCCGGATTCAGTAACTCGGACATGGCAGTAAAACCTTTGATATCGGCAAACAGAACACTTACAAACCGGTTGTCGCCTTCTTTCAGCTTCACTTGAGAGTTATTGGCTTCCACGCCTCCAAGAGTTGAAGATTTTGAGAGTAGGGCACTCAAATTGCTAAGCATATAATCCCTTCAAGGCTAAACCCAGGACTACTTCAATCAGGGATAAGAGCCGAAAACCACAACGCATATCCATATGATACCACCTAACAGATATAAAAACAGTATTTTGAACACATAATAACCAGCCTTTTAGAAGCTTAGTGCTTGATAATTGTGGACAGATATTCTGGCAAGGTATTTTTTGATTTATTACAATAAACACTTCGAGATAGGATATTGGCTCTTTCTTCAGCAAGTTTAGCTTGACTTGCAGTAAAGAGACAGAAATTATGGATTCCAACAAAGGAGAGAGATAAATGTGTTGTATTAATCAGCTTCTACTTGGAACTCTGTTGCTGTTACTGTGCATGTCTCCGGTGCTTCTGGCTTCATCGGTAGATTCCAAGACTCAGAGAGATCTACCGGGTAGTATCGGTTCGAAACGTGGACTACTCAATGTGTCCATCGATCCCCGGCAAGAGCTTTTAACCACGATCCAGTATCTATCCGGCAGCGAAATGGTGATCAAAGATGAAAATGCCTATACAGTAGCAATTGAATCCTGGTTCTCTGCTCACCGGGAGCATCCTGCCATTCAGATGCTGTCGGCCTTGGAGAGTGCCGGTTATTGCCATGATCTTCCGGTCACAGACTTCCTGCGTTTTGGAAATATCTCTCTGGAAAACAGGGAATATAGCTGGGGGCCAACTTCGGAAGATATGAATAATGAACGTATGGACTGTGTTGCTCAGGAGGTTTCTCTGGATGAGTTCTACACCCTGGTGCGAGATTTTTCCAATGTTAGCGATTTTGCCGGCTTTTTCAGATCTCAGGAAGTGTTTTACCGGCAGTACATCTCCAGGATTATAGGCTATTTGGAGGCATATCCGGATCTGATTGCTCATATGACGGATTGGTATGGCTACTGCCACTCCAGCTACTCACTGGTGATTTCTCCTTTGGTAAATGGTGGTTACGGTCCCGCACTAACTGATAGTGCCGGAAACATTCACGCCTATTGCATTGCCAGAATGAACCGGGATTACAGCGGAGATGAACAGATGATGCAGCTCTCCAGTTGGCTTTTTCATGAGTTCTCTCATTCTTTTGTTAATCCTCTGGTGGAAAAGCATTATGAGATATTCCGCAGCGGAGAACCGCTCTATGAAGCTATCGGCGACAAAATGAGAACTATGGCATATAGCAGTTGGTGGATTGCGGTGGCCGAGCATCTGGTGCGGGTCAATGATGCCCGGCTGAATGAACTGTTCTATCCTTCCGAAAGTAGGGTATGGTCTCCGGATATCGAAAAGAACCGGGGCTTCATCTTTATCGATTACGCCCACGAAGCGATCTTGCAGTATGAGCAAAGTAAAGCTGAACAAGGGACTACTTATGCAGAATACTTCCCCATTCTGGCTCGCAGCTTCATGGCTATCAATGAACTCTCCAAAGAAGAAATGGAACGCCTGACCCGGTTTCTAACCACAGAATAGAGATCTCCTCTTACATTGTTCCTCATTTGATCCTGCCGCGTTCCTGCCGCGTTCCTGCCGTGAGCTAGCCGTGATACCGCCGTGAGCACGGCTGATTTGCTGCAGAACTGTGGCTGTATTTCGGCATGTTCCTCTTTGGGAGAAAAAGATGGGGTCTTCAAGTCTGAACGTAATAGACCCGCCTCCTCGCACGGTTTTATTCCAAGGGCAAAACGCAAGCTGCAGAATAGTTCCTGTCTGGTAGCCTAGATATAATTCTGAGGGACACGGCATATATATGTGGACTTCCCAAAAAGAAATGCAGGACACCAGCCCCCGGGGGAGTATAGAGGTCATATCAAGATAGTCATGGAGGCTAAAATGAAAGTTCGATATCTTGCCCTCGCTCTAGTGGCTCTCTGGGCCGGAGTGTTGAATGCTCAGAACATGTTTGGAGCATTTAAAATAGAGACCTCACCTCAGGGTGCCGATGTGATCATCACGGCATCAAATCAGTATATTGGCAGAACCCCCACCCAAGCCATCCCGGTCATGATGGATCAGTTTATGACCTATCATCAGGGAATTCCCGGCAGGGTCTTCAACCTGGTGATTCGGAAGGATGGATTCCGCCCTCTGCAGCAGACCATATTTGTCCCTTATACAAAAGTGCATCAAGTGGACGCCTTGCGCAATCCCACCGTCTTCAGCTATCATCTGGAACGCCTGCAAACCAATAATCCCGGCCATGTGGGAGGCCACGGCGAAGGTCATCATAGCGGTGGACACAATCCCGGTCACTACTCCCAGCCCAATGACCGTAGTGTGTGGATTGTCACTGAACCCCGCGGTGCAGAGATCTACGTGAATGATCAATACGTAGGCACCTCCCCGCTTAGTATAGATCTGAAAAGGACGGTCCGTCCCAATCAACGGATCACAATCAGGGCAGAAAAACGCGGCTATCGTCCTGCCGAAACCATTCTGAGACCGGGTCAGGAAAGAATCCGCCTGGAACTCCGACGCCGCAGAAGATCATAGGTTCCTCATCCCCCCGGATAATCCTCGACTCCGGGGGGATTTCTTTATCCTTGTAGAGGGGTTCTGAAAAATTCGCCGGAAGCTCGGATGCTCTTCATCTAATTACCAGGCAGGGTAAAACAATTTGGATTGATGAGGAAATTCATTATCATGTCGTAAATAGAGACATGAAAAGGAGTTTACTATGTTCCAAACCAGCTTACTTATGGCTGTCGAGAGACCACCGGTAGTGGATAAGATCATCGACTTTTTGTCCCTTTATGGCTTGAAAGTGGTCGGCGCTATACTGATCCTGATTATTGGGTCATACCTTGCCAAACTGATTAGCAAAGGAGTTTACAAAGGTATTAGCAAGGCCGGCAAAGGCGAAACTCTGGCCAAATTTCTCTCTGGAGCAGTGAATGCTGCGATCATGGTCTTTGTGGCTATTGCTGTGATCAACAAACTTGGGATTGAGACCACCAGTTTCCTGGCAGTCTTTGGTGCTGCTGGTCTGGCTATTGGCTTGGCTCTTCAGGGAACTCTGGGCAATCTTGCCTCCGGCGTGCTGCTGATCATCTTCCGTCCTTTTGGGGTGGGCGATGGCGTGCAGATCGGTGCCGTGAGCGGAACCGTTTTGGATATGCAGATCTTCTCCACCATCGTACAAACTGCGGAGAATAAGAAAGTGATCATACCCAACGGAAAGATCACCGGAGATATCATCACAAACTACACCGTGTTGGGCTCTCGCCGCTTGGAAATCCCCTTCATGATTGATCCTGGTAAAGATTTGAATCAGGTAAGACAGACCATCAGTGGCATTCTGAATGCTGAAGAAAAGGTGCTGAAAAGCCCGGCTTACGATATGATCGTGGCCGATTGGGGCGATAAAATCAAGCTGGTGGTGCGTCCTTTTGTTCAACCCAAGGATCTAGACGCAGTACAATCCACCCTTCTGGAAAAGATCAACCGAGCTTTGTAATCTTCGGATAAGATACAACATAAACACAGCCCTTCCTGCGGGAGGGGCTGTTCCTTTTATCAACCACAGAGGGCACAGAGAAAAGCGGAGAAAAGCAGAGGGGAATAAGAATTAACATTGGGGACGCTTCGCGGGTTGACCTGGGAAATATGAGTGGAAGATCTTTTTTTTAAAACAGATGAGAGGAGTAAAAGAGGAAGGAGTGTTATTTACCACAGAGAGAGCAGAGAACAGCGGAGAAAAGCGGAGTATGGTGGAAGCGAGATCTTGTCGCTTTTTGGTCTGCCAAACTCCGATTTGGCAGAAACTACCGTATAGAACGCAGATGAAGCAGATGATTATGATTTAAGGGGTTTTACCCACAAATGAGCATAAATGAATGATCACCAATGAGCACAAATCTGTTGAATCCGTATAATCCGTATTGATTACAATCCTTCCCTTCCTGAAATCCTTGGGAATCACTACTATCTGAAATGCCGTTCCTACGGAACTCGGGTCATCCAAATCCTTAGATCCTTAAATCCTCGTGAAAAGAACCTTTAGTCTCCCAGCTCGACACTTACGGTCAGTTCACTGATCACTGTTCACTGACAGGCGCAGCCGTTGTCTCCCAGCTCTACACTAACCGGTCTCGTCACTTGTCACTCGTCACTTGTTACTCTCTGTCCCGTCAAGACTTGATAATCTTCCTGAAGACATCCATGGCGGTAACGACTCCCTTGAGTACGCCATCATCCACGACACTGATATAGCGCTTCTTTCCCTGCATCATAATGAACACAGCTTCCACCACCGAAGCGTTGGAAGTCAGGCAGGTTTCATCGCTCCACATAATGTCTTTCACGCGCACTTCGTCCTGGCGCTCAAAGAGCTTTTCCAGAGGTTCAAAGCTATGCAGGAACCTGAGGTCTTCCATCCTCATGATGTAATCCGGCACGCCCACTTTCAGGATGTCCAGGATGTTCACTTCGCCCAGATATCTCCCTTTCCTATCCACGACGGGTAGCCCTGCCACCTGATGGGCATCCATCTCTGCAATCAGCTCTCTCATTGTGGCATCCGGGTGAATTGTGTAGGGTGAGGAGGTCATAATACTGCTCACATAAAGCTCTTTCTGGATATCCAGATCCAGACTCTGCAGATGGTTGTACAAAGCATGGGCATCGTGGGAAGCCTGCAGGCTGCGCAGTGCCTCAGAATTGCCGGAGAACTTCAGCAGAGTGCTCACCATATTGAGATAGAGCTTGGAGCTCTTCTCGTCGGTGATGATCAGAGTGAGCCAGGAAACCTTGATCCCACCAATCTCCAGAGGATGCTGCAAGAAACACATTGCCAGCACGATATCTTCAAAGCCTTTCAGGCGGATGTGGGGTATTGCCAATCCAGTTGGGAAGGCAGTGGGGGATTGTTCTTCCCTCTGTAAGACCATCTCCAGGATCTCTGAGTTGGTTTTGGGCAGATTGTGGCTGTGAGCCATCTTCTCAATCATGTTTTCATAAACCTGTACTGGGCTCAGGATTCTCTTCTCGATTATGATGTCACGGGAACTCAGGAAGCTTGCCAGATGCATACGATATCTCCTATAAACAGTGTTGCTGCTTGCAGCCAGTCCCAACCCTTGCGAGGGTTTCTATTATCAATTCTAAAACGGAGAGCCATCAAAAGTATCTCAGCAGTATATAGGCAGTGGAAATCACCAGCGAACTGAGAGTATAGATCACGCCCAGCTTGGTGAAATCCCAGAAACTAAGTTTGTAGCCGTTCTTATGCGCAATTCCCACCGAGACTATATTGGCAGAGGCACCAATCAGAGTGCCGTTTCCCCCCAGACACGCTCCCAGGGACAACGACCACCAGACGGGATCCATGGCGTGGCCGGAAAAATGAGTGCCGATATTCTGGATCATGGGGATCATGGTTGTTACAAAGGGGATGTTATCGATAATGGCCGAGAAAACGCCGGAGATCCACAGGACTATCATGGAAGTGGTCTTCAGATCGTTGTGGGATAATGTGATGATGCTATTGGAAACCAGGGCGATAAATCCCGTCTGCTGCAGCGCTTCCACGATGATGAACAGCCCAATGAAAAAGAAGATGGTGGACCAATCGATATCTTTGGTGAGCACGTGATCGACCTTCTTGCGGTTGCTGAAGATCAGTAGAATCACAGCGGTCAGCATCGCTATTGTGGCTATCTTGAGATGCAATCGATCCTGCAGCATAAAGGCTGCCAGCATCAGAAAAACCACCACCAGGCTGCGATACAAGAGCTTCCGGTTGGCTATCAGATTATCTTCCCGATAGCTCATTAGATTGGCGCGGGCAGTGTTGCTCACTTTCATCCCCTTGCGATATAGCAGCCAGGTGATTCCCAAGCTCACGATCGTGATAATGATAATCACCGGACTAAGGTTGAACATGAAATCCATAAAAGAGTACTGCGTGGCGCTGCCTATCAGGATGTTGGGCGGGTCACCAATCATCGTGGCAGTACCGCCGATATTGGAAGCAATCGCCATGGTGATGATAAAAGGAACGGGAGTGATCTTGAGTTCATTGGCTATCAAGATGGCAATCGGCACCAGGATCATCACAGTTGTCACATTATCTAAAAAGGCGGATATCAACGCTGTGACAGCAAACATCATCAGCATGATACGCAGAGGACTGGCTTTGGCAAGCTTGGCTGTCTTGATGGCGACCCATTGGAACACACCGGTTTCCCTCAAAATACCCATCACAATCATCATGCCAATCAGCAGGAAGATCACGTTCCAGTCCACAATCCGAAAAGCGGAATCCTGATCCACAATCCGGAGCACTATAATCAGAAATGCTCCCAGCAGGGAAGCTGTGGTTTTGTTGATCCATTCCGTCATAATCATGACGTAGGTGAATCCAAAAATAACCAGGGCAAGAAACATTGCGCCCATTACACTCTCAACTTTCTCAATATTACAATACAAAAACATAAAGCCCGATGCTTTGCATCGGGTTATGAGCCAATTCTACTTATCTTCTTCGGGTTGGGCGCTTCTGAACGTAAAGCTATAAAAAACAATACATTAAAATAGGTGCCAGGAAGAATTGGCTGCACTCTATCTTGGCTTTGATAGCGGTCAATACAATTCTTGGGACAGGCGGTTATCAGTGAACAGAGCTGCGCTGCTGTCGCTCATAGGCAAGCTACCGAAATGGAACGCAGATTACTGGATCAACTGGATCAACAGGATGGAATAGAACGCGGATGACGCAGATGATTATGATTAACACAGATTTCTATCCTCCTAACCCTCTAATCCTGAAGTCCTGAAATCCTCGTGGAAGGAATAGAACGCAGATGACGCAGATGATTATGATTAACACAGATTACAATCCTTCTAATCCTCTAATCCTGAAATCCTTGTGAAAGGAATAGAACGCTGATGAAGCAGATGATTATGATTCAAGCAGATATATCTCCTTCTAATCCTGTATTCCTGAAATCCTTGTGAAAGGAATAGAGCTCAAGATGACGCAGATGATAATGATTAACACAGATTACTATCCTTCTAATCCTGTAATCCTGAAATCCTTGTGAAAGGAATAGAACTCAAGATGACTGGATAGACTGCTATTGTCCCCTGTAGGGGCAGACCTGTGTGTCTGCCCTATGAGCCCTGAAGGGGCGCTCATCTGTAAGCGATGGGCGGCAGCCCGTCGATCTGGGAAACATACGTTTATCATAAAACAAATATCCCTCACCCCCTGTCCTGAAAACCTCGGTTTTCAGGACAGGGGGGTGAGGGATTAAACCATAGAATATTATCCATCTGGGGCTTGACCCGGGGTTCCGCTCCTCCACCCCACCAAACCGCAAGCGGTTTTCTGTTCCGGTCGCTTCACCCCGGGCTATGGAATATCGCTCCTCCGGAGCTGGCGGGGATTTTTCAGGACTACGGATACTACCTGAAATGCCGTTCCTCAATCCGCTTTGTCTATAACTTGCAGTGCTACCAGAAATGCCGTTCCTCTTTGGATAAGCTTGATATATAAAACAGCTGCTACCTTTGCTTCTAAAATGCCCAAATACAGGTGAAACAAGGAAACTGCTGAGGTAGAGCGTGAAGCTCGAGATAATCCTTGACTTATATTCTGCACCCGGCAGACTTGCCAAACAACAGCATGAGGAGGAACGGATGAAGACAGCACTTATGATCCTGCTGCTCTGCTTGGCGTTTATGACACTGCTTGCAGAGCCCAACTACAGTGATGCGCTCCTGCAGACAGCTCAAAGTGGTGATGCTGAGGCACAGAACGATCTGGGTTTATGTTACTTCCATGGTTATGGCACTGTCCAAAACGACCATGAGGCAGCCATCTGGTTCAGCAGTTCAGCCGAGCAGCACTTTGCAGATGCAGAATACAATCTCGGCACTTGCTATCTGGAAGGCAGAGGCGTGGTGAGAAACCTGCCGGAAGCCAAGCTTTGGCTGCAAAAAGCCGCAGAGCAAGGGCACGAACTGGCCATTGCTCTCTTGAGAGAACGGTTTGACACCCATGTGGAAAGCGACCGTCCAGGCTTAACCTTTGTATCTTATGATGATCCACCTGTACTGATCGGAACCATCCAGCCGGAATACCCTGCATTTGCCCGGAGAGCCGGAATTCAGGGTACGGTGGTGCTGGAGGTGGAAGTTCTCAGGGATGGGAGCATCAGAGATATCCGGGTTAGACGCTCGGTTCAGGCCGGAGCCGGGGGTGTCGATGAAGCTGCCAAAGCTGCGATCCGCAGAGTTCGTTTCCAGCCCGGTAAATCATCTGGACAACCGGTGGACACGCTTGTGTTAGTCCCGGTGACATTTACACTACAAGGAAACTGAGCCAAAGAATCGTTTATTGGGCTTTGAGCTTGACAAATATCAAAGTCCGGGATTAACTACGTCCAGAAAATACGTTTTAGAAGGATTAGCCGGATGGAAAGCTTGGAAATATGTTCATATCTTCGACCCGAAAGGGTTCTTTATCTCAAAACTGCTGATAAAGAGCAGGCCATCGAGCTTCTTTTGGATCTGATCTGCCGGGATGAAAAGATAATCGATCCCCAGAAGATCAGGCACGCCATCTGGGAAAGAGAGAAGAGCATGAGTACCGGGATCGGAGAGGGGATTGCCATTCCTCATGCCCGCTCCAAAGCGGCGACTGATTTTGTGGTGGCTTTTGCTTTGGTAAGAGAGGGCTTGAACTTTGAAGCTCTCGACGGCAAACCGGTCAACGTGATCTTCATGATAGTGGCAAATGACACTCAGGACAAGAAATACGTCAGATTACTCTCCAGGCTTATGCTTAGGATGAAGAATACGGAGTTAATCACCAATCTGCTGAGTTGCAAGGACTCATCAGAGCTCTACAAGGTTCTCGTCGAAAGCAAGTAATGCAGCAAATTCACCTGCTCTCGTTCCTGGGAATCTGTCTGCTCTTTTCTCTTCTGACCGGGAGGGGAGCGCGCTTTGCCAAGCTTCCGGTGATTATTGCCTACATTGTTACCGGAGCGATTCTGGGTCCAGCGATCTTAGGCTATGTAGGGATCAAAGAGCTGGATTCGCTTGGTTTTATCAATGTTATCACTCTTTGCCTGATCGGCTTCAACATCGGCTCTGAGCTCAGGTTCCGGGAGCTGCGCAAACTAGGTAAAAAAATTATAATCATAGTGATCTTTGAGGCCAGCCTGGCCTTTTTGATCACTGCTCTGGCGACTGCATTGATCACAAAAAGCATTCCTCTGGGTATTATCTATGGCGCTTTGGCCTGTGCCACTGCTCCCGCCGGAACCATCGACGTGATCCGGCAATATGCAGCCAAGGGTGAGCTAACTACCACACTTTTTGCCGTGATGGGCTTGGACGACATCTATGCTTTGATCCTCTATTCCCTGGGTATTCCCCTGGCGGGGATCATGCTGGGAGCCAATGATATGAGTATCAGCATGGCAATCCTGGATGCATTCAAGGATATAGGACTGGAGATAATCTTTGGTGCTGCCCTGGGCTATCTTCTGATCCACATCGGTCGCTTCATCCACGAGCAATCTCTATTCTTGCTTTACTCTCTGGGTTCTCTCTTTGTGATGTGTTCACTGGCTCTGGTTTACGATATCTCACCAATTTTGCTTACAATGAGCGCTGCCATCGTCATGACCAATCAAAACGGTATTATCACCAAGAAATTTGCCCATGCCCTCACTCAGTGGTCACCCCCGATCTATCTGATGTTCTTCGTTCTTCTAGGCTCCAAGCTGGATTTTGGTGTTATTGCCTCATACTCCTTGCTGATTCTGGTCTACATAATCTTCAGATCTTTGGGTAAATTTGGGGGAGCCTATTGGGGAGCTCAGCTTGCGGGATCAAGTGCCAGTGTCCGCAGGTATCTGGGCTATACACTGCTATCTCAAGCCGGAGTGGCTATCGGCCTCAGCTTGGGAGCAGCCAAGATATTAAACGATATGAATTTAAGCTCTCAAGCTACACAAGTTATCAGCGTGATGACTGCCTCAACCTTCCTGATCATGCTGATCGGTCCGGTGCTGGTCAAGTATGGCTTGAACAAAGCGGGGGAACTGAGGTTAAAGGATTGACAGAGGTAATATTATGTACATGATTCTGCATTTATATAGCGACAAATATCTGGACGATGTCATTCTTGCCCTTTCTGAGGCGGGAATTGAGGACACCATCGTCCTGGCAGGCGAAACTCTGGGGCAGAAAATGCTCTATGACATTCCTCTCTTTGCCTCTTTCAAAGATTCTCCCGATATTCGGCAGGGCTATGGAAGCGTCATAATGGGCGTGGCAGAAAAAGAGGAGATTCTCTTTGCTCTGGAGGAGCTAAAGAATTCCGGCTTGGATCTCCAGAAAAAAGGGATGATCAAGATATTCTTGTTGGGTATTCAGGAAGTGATCTCCTAAAACTCCTCAATCCATCACTATAAGCTTGCGGCTTTGGCTTTTCTGAGCAGTGCTCAAACGCAGGAAATACAAGCCTGGGGCTACTCTTCTGCCCTGCAGATCGGTGCCATCCCAGCTTAGTTCATGCTCTCCGGCGCGGGTTTCTCCACTCTGAAGATTGCAGATCAATTGTCCGCGCAGGTTATACACAGCCAAATCAGCGTTCTGAGCCTGATCCAAGCTGAATCTGATAGTGGTGCTCTCCCGGAAGGGATTGGGATAGCAAGCCAGATTCAAGCCGATAGTCGGCACCAGCCCCTCATCCTCATTTGCCACTGCTCCCAGGTATTCCAAAGTCCCGCTCACCAAGCTGGCATTGCTGCTTAGGTGGCTGCCATCCAGCAGGGTGTACCACATGCCGGTGTTATCCGGGATAGCAAAGCTGCAAGAGCCTGTAGTCAGAGCGATGCCGCTGCCAATGATCGAAGCCAGGTTATCATATTGCAAAAAGAGCAGGTTGTCTGCATCCAGGGTGAAGGCGGCGGCAGAGCCGGGTATATCCACTTCATAGAGGAAATTTGGGTAAACTCCCAGCGAGGAAATATCGTCCCATGTCACTCTTCCGCTGATGTAGTACGCCGGAGAGCTGTAAGATATTGCCATGTGATAGTCTTCCAAAGGGTCATTCGGAGGTTCCATCTGCGTGTAAGCCGGCTGCGGCATGATCTGATCTATCGTAAAAAGGTAGTCGTAGGTTTCGCCGTCCACAGAGGCGGGAGTCAAGGCAGCATAGGTGCCCGCGATAGCGGGATAGATGCCCCAGGAGGTCTCGCAGCGGGCACGGTAGTCCCGGTTTTCGCCCACAGAGAAGACCACCCAGCCATCGTTTCCCGTGAAGCCGATCATATCCACTCTGGGGGTAGTATCCAGAATTGCCAGTATCACCCGGGCCCCATCCACCGGCCGGGATTGACTATCCACCACGCGGATACGAATCGTGCAACTACCTTCCGAATAGCGTTCTGTTACTGAACGGAAATAGCCATCGGAACGATTTTCAAAGACGCTGCCAAAGACCTTGCCCCAGCCATTTTCATAGACCAGGGGATTATCGATGTAGCCATTGACCGGTTCCCATTGCACCCAATCGCTTTCCCAAAATTCGTTCCAGACGTGATCGGTGGATACGGAGAGGATCCCGGTGCAGGGAATCAGCCCCAGACGTGCCACGGCAGCCGTGTAGTCCTGATACTCTCCGCAGCGTCCCATGTGTTTACGATAGATCCGCACCGGTTGGTGGGGACGTTCGCTGTTTGAGGTGAAGCTCATGGTCTGGTTTATCCACCACTGCATGGCACGGATGGCATCGCCGGAGCTGCCGTTGCGGTTAAAGAGAGTCTGGCACTGGTTCAAAGTGTCTGCCAGCACGGGATAATCCCCTTCCTGAACGCTGTAAAGCCAGCTTCTCCAGAAGACTCCGGTGGGAGGAGCGGTGATATTATTGTTGTGATTGCTATTGCTTTCCACGATAGCGGGGTCGATATAGGCAGCGATTTCATCCGTGAGTCTGGGATGCACGATGTACCAATAGTAGATCTCAAAGGGCACTTCGATCTCTTCCAGAGTGCCTTCGGAATTCAGGCGTTTATAGCGGGTGGTGCTGTAGTAATTGGGATCGCTGTTGTGTGTGCCATAATTCACCACCTGCACATAGGCCAGATTTTGATCTATGGAATAGATATAGGCGGCATTCTCGGTGAAGAGCTCTGGCCTGGCCAGATCAGAATTCAGATACTGGGGAGAGCTGTGCGCAATGGCGAAGGCGACTTCGTCGATCATGGGCTCTGCGGTATTCAGAATCAGGGTAGAGTAGAGCTCGCGTTTGGCGTCTGTGAGCTGCAGCAGAGTGTTTTGCAGCTCTGCCCGCAGCCAGAGGGGACAGAGCTCCAGGGCGGCAGTGAGGTTCTCCGAAAAGCTCCCCAGCGAGCTGTAGAGTCCGATGGAGTTCGATAGATCATCAAACTGCAGGCCATATTGGCTTCGGGCGGGGAGGATGGCTTCAAACTGCTGCTCGGTGCGGGGCTCCGGCCTCATTTTCCAGGTCTTCTGGGGCAAGGGAGGCAGTTCACCTATATAGGCAGGAGCGGTCAGGATGGTTGCTCCGGGAGTCTCAAGCTCTGTTGTGGTCATGCCGCGGGCTGCGTCCTGGTCTTTCTCATAGATGGGGCTAAGGTTCTGCTCTGCGCACAAACCAGTTGCCAAAGCCATAAATATCAGAATTAAAGATGCTGTGATCTGTTTCATAAGAGACTCCTTTTTCACTGAATCACGTGCCACGCATCCTGTGCCGGGAGGGATTTGTTGTCAACACGAAAATCTGGGAGTTCTCCCACAAATGGACACGATGATAGAACGCAGATGACCGGATCGACTGGATCAAAAGGATTTGTTACCACAGAGGGGGATAAATGAACGATTTACGATGCATGATGTTCAATGGCGACGCTTAGCGGGGCAGCTACCGGAATAGAACACGGATGACACAGATTAAACGGATTTTCACAGATGTCCTGAACCACAGAGGACACAGAGCGGGGATAGTGGAAGCGACATCTTGTCGCTTTTGGGGAGTGACGAGTGACGAGTAACAAGTGACGAGAGCTGCGCTGCAGGCGCTTCGCGGGGAAGCTACCGGATTAGAACATGGATGACACAGATTAAACGGATTTTCACAGATGTCCTGAACCACAGAGGACACAGAGCGGGGATAGTGGAAGCGACATCTTGTCGCT